>JAURJB010000040.1 GCA_030832455.1 Acidimicrobiales bacterium | reverse complement strand
ATCGAGCCTGCCAGAAATATGGAACATTCCCGACTCGCGATCGATCCAGTGACGAAGGCTGGAATCGCGTCGCTGACGTTCGAGACGAGTAACGCCGCCATCGGCATGAATGCGTGCGACTTCACTTTTAACAGCACGTGCAAAGTTGTCGGGTGTTGCATGTGTTGCAACATTGTTCAGCCATTCGCTGCGTGATGCCAGCTGTGCCTTTTCGTCGTCGGTAAGTTGGTATGTGGCTCGCGCAACGGCATCGATATGTGCGCTGCCGATACGGCCTTGCTCAAATGCGTGCTCGAGTTGAGGAAATGCACCAAGTGTTTTCGCCCGGGAAACCTCGCGAAATGCATCGATGCGCGAGATGTTTGCCGCGCTGGCCAGCACCTGCTGTGGCTGAATACGGGGTGTAGTCGTGGCAAGCACCTGGAGCTTTCGGGTGAGTGTCACCTTGCAGTTGTCGATCCATTGCTGGATATGGCCAACATCATTAAGCGCAGACCGGATGAGAGCTTCATCGTTTGCTTCGCTTACCAATTGGGCAAGGTGTGTAAGCCTGTCCGAAATTTCGGCGGTATCAATGGCCAAAGAAAAACCCACGTGTTCCTGCTTGTGTAATTCGTTATTTACGAAACGGCAACTGCTGTGGGAGAAGCACCGCCAACGTTAAAAGCAGGGTGTTGCAGAGTTACAGGTTGCCGAGGGCGGCAAACAAAGCGCGAACATTGTCGCCACTCATTGGCTCACGATGGCCTGTGCGGCTAATGAACCCAAGCTGCACACCCGTTGCTGGATCTACCACGGTAAACAACTGTTCGTGACCGGCAGCATCCACAACAACATCGGTCAGCAATGGAACGCCAGCCTCGGCAAGTGCCTGCTGCACAAATCCAGCGTTCAATACCTCAATGGCGATGTGTTGCACGCCCGATCCATTTGCTTCCAAGTGAGCGCGCACTGCAGGGTCGTTGCCAGGGCCAACCAACACCACGGTTACGCCACCAGCAGTTGCGGTAACGATGTCGGCATCTTCGGTTGGCTCCAACGTGAAGCCAAGTGTTTTCAAAAATGATGAAGCCAACGCAAGATCAACAACGGCAACCACCACGTGATCGATGCGGACAGCAACAGTGTCAAGCGCCGATAACAACGTGTCTGCAACTTTTGCCGGTGCAGTTCCGCCGCGTTCGTGTGCAACTTCGATGCGATGCGTTTCGGCAAGGACGGTGCGGAACACTTGTTCGGCAAAGTCGGCATCGACTCCGCTGTTGATTGCCCACTGTCTGCGAGTAGTTAACACTTCGCGCACGCGCTGCGGCTGAATCACTGCAGTTGCCGAACCAGCTTTCACTTCGGCAACTTCGCGACACACTTCCATTCGCTCGGCGAGCAATGCAACAATTGCTGCATCGATCTGATCGATCTTTTCGCGAAGTTGTGGAAGGTCGCGTGCCATAACTACTTACGCCACCACTTGCGTTTCGTATGTGGCTCAACCAAACGCTCAACATGTTTTGCGAGTACGTCCATCTCAATGTTCACTGCGTCGCCAGGTTTGCGCACGCCAAGTGTGGTGACAGCGGTGGTGTGTGGAATCACTGCAACGCGAAATGTGTCGGAAGTGAGATCGAATGCGGTCAGTGAAATGCCATCAACGGTGACCGAACCCTTTTCAACAATTAAATGCATCAGGTCGCGCGGAATACGAATTACTAAATCTGGCGCAGGGGAGACAACATGGCCGACTGCGTCAACATGGCCAAGCACAATGTGTCCACCAAGTCGCTCGCCAAGCGCCATTGGTCGCTCAAGGTTGACAACATCTCCGGCTTGTAGCGATCCAAGGTTGGTGCGCGAATATGTCTCTTCGCTTACGTCGGCATCCCAATACGTTGAACCATCAGTGGCCACGACGGTGAGGCAGCAGCCGTTAACAGCGATGGACGCACCGAGGTCGGAGCCTTCCAACACCACGGCTGCGTTGATGCGCAGGCGACTGCCATTGCGCGATCCGACTTTGCCTAGCTCTTCAACAATGCCTGTGAACACAGCAGTTCACACTACTTATATAGGCACACATTGGACAGGGGATTAGCCCGCCGAACCTGACAACCCTCCCGATAGATTGAAGGGGTCCACGAGGGCTTTTAGCGCTGGTGAGATGCAAGGGGTCAACAGGCCCACTGCGACCAAACGGTCCCGCAATTCGGCGGGCACACGAAAGGCATACCTATGGCAACTGCTCCAAAAAGCGAAACCATCGCCAAGCACCGGGCTCACTCAACTGACACCGGTTCTCCAGAAGTTCAAATCGCACTTCTTACAGAGCGCATCAACAGCCTCACTGACCATTTGAAGAGCCACGACAAAGACCATCACAGTCGTCGCGGCCTCCTAATGATGGTTGGTCGCCGTCGACGCATGCTTGACTATGTAAAGGCCCGTGACATCGAGAAGTACAGAAAACTTCTTGAAGATCTCGGTCTGCGTCGCTAACGCACGCCGTAGGCAAACACATAACGAACAACTAGTAGTCGGTTGTCAGTCGCTGATAGCGCAACGAGTCAATACGGGCTCACGTTGCGACATTGCCGACTGGGAATCGACCGGTTGTTCCTCAACCCCTCATGAATCGTCACGAGACGACATAAGGGACGAAAGGACATACATATGGCTGACGCCATTTCCGTATCAGCACCTGTTTCAGGTACCGATAAAACCCTCACCTTCGAGACAGGCAAGTTCGCCTTGCAGTCACAAGGTGCAGTCATTGCCAAAATTGGCAAGACACAAGTTCTTGCAACCGCAAACGCCGCAAAGGGCGTACGCGATGGCATCGACTTTTTCCCACTCACCGTCGACGTAGAAGAGCGCGCATATGCAGCAGGGAAAATTCCTGGCTCATTTTTCCGTCGTGAGGGACGCCCAAGCCAAGCTGCAATTCTTACGTGTCGTTTGACTGACCGTCCATTGCGTCCAGCTTTCCCAGATGGCTACCGCAATGAAACACAAATCGTGATCACCGTAATTGGTGCCGACCAAGTGAACCCACACGACGTGCTTGCCATTAACGCAGCGTCTGCATCGTTCATGATCAGCGGCATTCCATTTGACGGACCAATCGGTGCAGTTCGTTTGGCATACAGCCAAGACGGTTCATGGATTGCTCACCCAACCTTTGAAGAGGGTGAAGAAGCAACATTTGAAATTGTTGTTGCAGGTCGCGAACTCGACAACGGCGACGTTGCCATCATGATGGTGGAAGCAGGCGGTACCGAGAAGAGCTTCACCTATTACGAAGCAGGTGCGCCAAAGGTTGACGAAATCGTCATTGCCAGCGGTCTCGATGCATCGAAGCAGTACATCAAGGAATCAATCAAGTTGCAGCGTCAGTTGGTTGCCAGCGTGATTGCAACCCGTGGCCCAATTGAGCCATTGAAGTACACGCCAGTACTTGACTACACCGATGAGTTGTTTGCAGCAGTAGAAGCAGCGGCAACCGCAACGTTGCAGCCAGCAATCCGTATTGCATTGAAGAGCGAGCGCAATGCCGCAATCGACGATGCAACTGCAAAGACACTTGCCGAACTTGCTGGAACACCAGATGCGCCAGGCAAGTTTGCTGGTCAGGAAAAGCAGATCAAAGAAGCCGTACGTTCACTCACCAAGAAGTTGGTGCGTCAGCGCGTTGTGAACGAAGGAATTCGTATCGACGGTCGTGGCCCTGCAGACTTGCGTCCAGTTTCAGCAGAAGTTGGACTCATTTCAACCGCACACGGAACAGGCTTGTTCCAGCGCGGTGAAACTCAAGTACTCAACGTGCTCACCATGGCAATGCCAAAGATGAACCAGATGATCGACTCGATCACACCTGAGACATCGAAGCGTTACATGCACGACTACAACATGGCTCCTTGGGCCAACGGTGAAACCGGTCGTGTAGGTAGCCCGAAGCGTCGCGAAATTGGACACGGTGCACTCGCAGAGCGCGCATTGTTCCCAGTTGTTCCAGACCAAGAGAAGTTCGCGTACACATTGCGTCTCGTTTCAGAAGTGTTGTCGTCAAACGGCAGCACCTCGATGGCGTCGGTATGTGCATCGAGCCTTTCGCTCATGGACGCTGGTGTGCCAATTCTTGCTCCAGTAGCCGGTATTGCAATGGGACTTATCTTCGACGAAGGTAAGTACACCGCACTCACCGACATTCTTGGTGCAGAAGACGCATTCGGCGACATGGACTTCAAGGTGGCCGGAACTGCAGACGCAGTAACCGCGTTGCAACTTGATACCAAGATCGACGGAATTCCTAGCGACGTACTTGCAGCTGCATTGCAGCAAGCAAAAGATGCTCGCTTGAAGATCCTCGACGTGATGAATGCAGCAATTGCAGCACCACGTTCAACCGTTGCTGAAAGCGCACCAAAGATCATCACCTTCACCATTCCATTGGACAAGGTGGGCGAAGTTATTGGGCCAAAGGGCAAAGTCATTAACACCATCCAGCAGGAGACTGGTGCCGAGATCAACGTCAGCGATGACGGTGCAACCGGAATCATCACCATTGGTTCACCAGACAACTCAAAGGTTGAAGACGCGAAGGCACGCATTCTTGCCATCGTCGATCCTCCAACTGCAGAGTTGGGTGCAACCTACACAGGTCGCGTGGTGAACATTGCTCAGTTCGGTGCATTCGTCAACATCCTTCCTGGACGTGACGGCCTCGTGCACATTTCGAAGTTGGGCAACGGTCAGCGTGTATCCAAAGTTGAAGACGTATTGAACATTGGCGATGAAGTTCAAGTTCGAGTAGACGACATTGATGACCGCGGCAAGGTGAGCCTCTCGCTCATCGGACCAGACGGTGAGCCAATGAAGGGTTCAGGAAGTGCACCGTCAGAAGGTGGCGATCGTGGCCCACGTCCAGAGCGTGGACCTCGACAGGATCGTGGCGGAGATCGCGGTGGACGCGGCGGAGACCGCGGTGGCCGTGGAAACGATCGCGGTGGTCGCGGAAACGATCGCGGTGGTCGCAGTGAAAACAGCAACCGTCGTGAACCAAACCGCGGATCACGTCCATCTGAACCAGCTGCAGACAATGCAGTGTCGGTCAGCTTCGAAGACGAATTCGACAGCGAATTTAACGGTAACTAATTAGCCATGATCAGGGTCGGTGTCATCGGTGCCGCAGGGCGCATGGGTGCAACGGTATGCAATGCAGTTGTTGCTGATCCTGGTTTAGAACTCGTAGCAGTGGTTGATTCTGGAGCTCCAGGATCAACCACTCACGGACTCACCATCTCGGGTGAATTGCGCGCACTCGCCGATGCACAAGTAGATGTTGCAGTTGATTTCACTGTTGCCGAAGCTTCACGTGTGAATCTTCCGTGGCTCGCAATGCACAGCATTCATGCTGTTGTTGGCACCACTGGATTCTCGCAAGATGATCTCGACAACTTCAAGAAGTCATTTACCAATAGCAATTGCTTAATCGCTGCAAACTTCGCTATTGGCGCAGTACTGATGATGCGATTTGCAGAAATGGCGTCACCATTTTTTGATACCGCAGAAATTATTGAAATTCACCACGACGGCAAAGCCGATTCACCGAGTGGAACTGCAGTTGCGACTGCGCAACGCATGGCAGCGGCAAGCAACGAGTGGGCACAAGACCCAACAACGCACGAAGCGATCACGGGTGCACGCGGAGCAAAAGGCCCTGGCGACATTCCCATTCATGCTGTGCGCATGCGCGGTGCAGTTGCGAACCAAGAAGTGATTTTCGGTGCACAGGGACAAACCCTCACCATTCGTCATGACACCACAGACCGCGCATCGTTTATGCCCGGCGTGGTGCTGGCATGCAAAAAAATTGCCGAGCACAAGGGATTCACCCTTGGACTCGACAGTTTTCTTGGAATCTAATTACTTCAGCGAGCTAATCGCTGCTTCGTAATTTGGCTCGTTAGCAATTTCGCTCACTAATTCGCTGTGCAGCACTTTGCCATTTTCGTCGAGCACAACTACTGCGCGAGCAAGAATTCCCTTGAGCACACCATCGGTCAAGTTAACGCCGAATGCTTTGCCAAAGTTTGAACGGAACGATGAAGCGGTCTTTACGTTTGCCAAACCTTCAGAACCACAGAAGCGGCCCTGAGCGAATGGCAAGTCTGCCGACACGCAGTACACCTCGGTGTTGTTCAGTGATGAGGCAAGTGAGTTAAACGTACGCGTGCTGGTTGCACAAGTTGGTGTATCGATGCTTGGGAAAATGTTCAAGATCACACGCTTGCCACGCAGGTCTTTGTTTGAAATTTCTTGTAGTGCGCCAGTGGTAAGTGTGAACGCAGGCGCTGGAGCGCCTTTCTTTGGCAGCTTGCCACTTGTTGACACTGGGTTACCGCCAAGCGTTACTTTTGATCCGCTTTTGCTGGCAGCCTTCCTCACGACTTTCTTAACGGTCTTCTTGACAGCTTTCTTTTTGGCAACTTTCTTTACGGTTTTTTTCTTAGCGATCTTCTTTTTTGCAGACTTCTTTTTTGCAGCCATTGCGGCACTCCTTATTTGCGAGGTGAATGTGCCTTGAATTTAGTCGGAACTTGGGCGGCCTTTCCTCATGGACTGGAAGAAACTGAGACCAAAGAGGGCGGCAACGACATACCACTGGTACTCCTCGATGGCCGAAAGAAATGACTTGATCTGATCTTCGAATTGATCGCCACCGAGGCGCAATACGACCAACTTGATCACGATGCCAATGGATAGCAATGGAATGAACCGCTTAATGCTCATGTGCTTATGCCCAAGCAGGAGGCACACCACGTTGCTGCCGGGCATGAGCACCAATGCCAATGAGCCACCTTTTTCCACTGCTTTTTCTGTCCAGCGATAGATGGCGGGAAGTTCGCCAAGGTTGCCCTCAACCCAGCCGAGCGCTTTTTCGCCGTACCAACGGCCAACGAAGTACAACGCGATACCGGCAATGAGAATGCGCACGAAGCCAATTGCTGCATACGGGATTACATCGATGTAAGGAACGGAGCCAAACAGGTTTCGGTTACGCGAACTGAGGGCAAGAACCCATGATGGATGGTTGTCAACAAGTGCTGGGCCGATGTTGCTGCCAATGGTGCCAATCACGAACAACATGGTGGTGAACGTGAGGACGATTTTACGCATTTAGAGCACGGTAGCCGACTTGGGTAACTTGGTCTCGTCACCAGCAGTAAAGGGGAGTGCAATGCAGGGATTGATGCAACAGACACCGCTCACAATGGTTCATTTGTTCGAGCGCGCCGAGAAGTATCACAGCGAAAAAACTATTGCCACGGCGACAGCCACTGGCATTGAGCGCACCACATATGGCGAATGGGCTGCGCGAACACGTCAGCTTGGTGGAGTGCTGGACAAATTGGGTATCTCTAAGAACGGTCGCGTTGCCACATTTGCATGGAATACTGCGCGCCATCTTGAGTTGTACTTTGCGCCACCGTGCACAGGTCGAGTTACCCACACGTTGAACATTCGGTTGTTCCCAGAGCAACTCACGTACATCGTGAACCACGCTGAAGATGAAGTGATCTTTATTGATCGCTCGCTGTTCGCGCTGATTGCTCCGTTGTTGCCAACATTTACAACCGTGAAGCATCTCGTGATCATGGATGACGGCAAAGGCGATGTGCCGAAATCGGTTGATGGTTTCCAGATGCACGACTACGAAGAGTTGCTGAAGGGAACACCTGGAGTTGAGTTCAACATCACAGATGAAAACTTGGCATCCAGCATGTGTTACACCAGCGGAACAACAGGCAACCCCAAAGGTGTGTTGTATTCGCATCGCTCTACCTACTTGCACACGTTTGGCGCAATGACTGTGGACTCACTTGGTGCGCGCGAAAGCGACACCATCCTTCCCGTCGTGCCAATGTTTCATGCCAATGCATGGGGCCTTGCTCATGCTGCTGTTGCATGCGGCGCAAACTTGGTGATGCCAGGCCCCGACTTGTCGGGCAAAGCAATTGCCAATTTGATTGTCGATGAAAAAGTGACAGTTGCTGCAGGCGTGCCAACTATTTGGATGGCGGTGCTTCCCGAATTGAAAGATCGCGATACATCATCACTGCGTGCAATTCCATGCGGTGGATCTGCGGTGCCGAAAGCATTGAGCGAGGGCTATCGCTTGCAAACTGGGTTGCCAATTTTACAGGCGTGGGGGATGACTGAAACCAGTCCGATTGCTGCGGTGTGCACATTGTCGGCCGCAGATCAGAAACTTCCGATGGACCAGCAAGCAGAGCTACGCACAACAGTTGGGCAAATTGCATTCGGTGTAGACGCCCGAGTAGTTGAGCCAGGAACAACTACACCTGTTCCATGGGATGGTGAAACAAGTGGAGAGTTGCAATGCAGCGGAAACTGGATTGCGTCTACGTATTACAACGACGCACGAGCAGGTGAAAGCTTTACGCAAGATGGTTGGTTGCGCACGGGTGATGTGGCAACTGTGGACTCGCACGGCCGCATTCGTTTGGTCGACCGCACAAAAGATCTCATTAAGTCGGGTGGCGAATGGATCTCTTCAGTGGAAATCGAAAACGAATTGATGTCGCATCCCAAGATCAAAGAGGCGGCAGTCATCGGTGTGCCGCACATTAAGTGGTCGGAGCGTCCGTTGGCATGCGTCGTTGTGGTCGAAGGTGAAACGCTGACAAAACAAGAAGTGTTCGATCACATCAAGCCGTCGCTGGCCAAGTGGCAGATACCAGACGATGTGGTGTTTATCCCCGAGGTACCAAAGACCAGCGTGGGTAAGTTCTCGAAGAAGACATTGCGCGAGCAGTTTGCCGACTACGTGCTGCCCGAGGCCTAGCCGCCAAGGGGCAAATCCCGGCATCGTCCGGTGCGTGCTACAGATGAGTCCTGTGTCTAGGCTGTGACGTATGACCGTCACGCATAACAGCAACGAACAGATCATTGGCCGCGATCAGATCAACGACATCGAGGCAATCCTCAGTGTCCGCAACACCGATCCGAATGCGGTAAGCCACGCGGTGAATAGTGGTGGCGACACCATTTTCACGTGGGACTACACGCTTGCGCGTCCGCCACTGCGCAAGTTGTATGAAAAAGCAAAGACGGGTCAGTGGAACGGTGAGTTAGATCTTCCATGGGAGACAGAAGTGGATATCGAGCGCACCATTGCCGCAGATCAGGCCGCAATTGGCGCGGGAATTGATCCCGCCTTTTACTCAGACACTCCACTTGCCAAGTGGGGCGACAAAGAGTGGTTGGAATTTGGTATCGAAGGTCGTCGCTGGATGTTGTCGCAGTTTCTTCATGGCGAGCAAGGCGCGCTTGTATGCACCAGCAAAATTGTTGAAACAGTGCCGTGGTACGACGCGAAGTTGTACGCCTCAACCCAAGTAATGGACGAAGCTCGTCACGTTGAAGTGTTTGCGAAGTACTTGAACGAAAAACTCGGCGGCATGTATCCAGTCAATGCTCACTTGCAATTGCTGCTTGATGACATCATTCAAGACAGTCGATGGGACATGACCTATCTCGGTATGCAAATCATGGTTGAGGGTCTTGCACTTGCAGCATTTGGTTACATGCACGAACTCACGGGTGAGCCGTTGTTGAAGAAGTTGCTGCGCTACGTCATGAGCGACGAAGCTCGTCACGTTGCCTTCGGTGTGCTCAGCCTTAAAGAGGTGTACGACGGTATGTCGGATGCTGAAATGAAGGATCGTCAAGAGTTTGCATTTGAGGCAAGCATCCGCATGCGTGATCGTTTCTTGCAACAAGAAGTGTGGGAGCGCATGGGTGTCAAGCCTCGCGATGTGGTGCCGCTAGTGCTGCAAGACCCAACGCGTGCATTCTTCCAGCAGTTGTTGTTCGCCAAGATCGTTCCAAACTGCAAGAAGCTCGGACTTCTCGACCGCAACGACAAGTGGCTGCGTCATCGCTTTGAAGAAATGGGCGTTATTCAGTTTGAGGACCATGAAGACACCGCTGATGAATTTGTCAAATTTGAGATTGGTTCTGAACTGGTCGCTGGCAACTAGTCTTTCTTAAATGGCAAGGTTTGGGCGTGTAGTTACTGCAATGGTCACGCCGTTCCACAAGGACGGCTCATTGAATCTGGATGGCGCGCGCCGCTTGGCCAAATGGCTGCAAGATAATGGCAACGATGGATTAGTGGTTGCTGGCACAACAGGAGAAGCTCCTGTGCTTACCGACGCTGAGCGCCTCAGTTTGTTCGAGGCAGTGATTGGCGCGGTAACCATTCCGGTGATTGCTGGTACGGGCACCAACGACACGCTGCACTCCATTCATATGACCAAGGAAGCAAGCAAGCTTGGAGCGGCCGGCATCCTGGCAGTGACTCCGTATTACAACCGCCCATCGCAAGTGGGAATCGAAGCGCACATGCGAGCGGTGTGCGAAAGCACTGAGTTGCCCGTGGTGGTGTACGACATTCCGGCACGGACGGGTCGCAAAATTTCGACTGCGCTATTGCTGAAACTTGCCCGCGAAGTGAAGAACGTGGTTGCAGTCAAAGATGCTGCCGGCAGCCCGTCAGAATCTGCTGTGCTGATGAGTCAGGCACCTGCCGGTTTCGAGCTGTACAGCGGAGACGACAACCTCACGTTGCCATTCATGTCAATCGGCGCAACGGGTGTTATTGGTGTGGCAACGCATTGGTCGGCACAAGATCATCAAGAGATGTTCAACCTGTGGGAAAAAGGCGACACGGCTGGTGCGCGCAAGGTGAACGCGCGATTGCTCGAAAGTTTTGCCTACGAGACAGGTGATGAGAACCCGAACCCATTGCCAAGCAAAGTGATGATGAATCTGCTTGGTCTCGATGTTGGCGAAGCCCGATTGCCGATGGGTCCGCCGCCTGCTGGTCTTGAAGAACGTGCGAAGAAGGTGCTCGAAAACCTTCGTGCCGCTCGCGCAGCAAGCAACTAATGGCAGCGCCAGTTCGCGTTATCTTCCTCGGCGGTCTCGGCGAGATCGGTCGTAATTGCATGGTGATCGAGCAAGACAATCG
>JAURJB010000003.1 GCA_030832455.1 Acidimicrobiales bacterium | reverse complement strand
CGCCCAAGATCGATTCTTGGCGGCAGCGACCCACGAACTCAAAACGCCGTTGGCGACGCTCGTGCTGCTGCTCGATCATTAGATGAACTCGTGGTGATCGCTCCGTGTGATGACGACGCCGAAGCGCGAGTGTTTGCAGATGCGGTTGGCGCACGTTTTACGACGGTCAGTGGGCCAAGCGATGTCCCCGACGCAATGCGCAGAGTGCTTGATTAACGACAGGTGGGGTCGTTTGGTGGCGCGACACCATACGTGTCTTGTTCGGGGGAAACAATCGGAAGTGGTGGCGGTGGCGTTGCGATTGCCCCAATGGTCTTGATCATGGCAATTGATACAAAGAGTGAGCCACTTGCCCCTTCGGCTGGTGCTTCGGGTGTGTTCGCGGGTGTTGCGAATCCGGCTTTGCCTTGAAACAGTGCAAGGATCGCGCGCATGTTGTCATTTTGAATTCGTGGAACGAGCACTGATTGATCGCCAATCATTTGACCAGTAAAAGCAATGGTGTACGAAGCAATACCGCTGGTATCAAGGTTGCGCATTGCTTGAGCAAGTTGCAACATAGTGGTCGGTGTAAGTTGGTCGTCGGTGATGACATTTTCGAGGGCAGCGTTAAGTAGTTGGTTCGCAACTCGCGGGCTAGATGATCCTTTGTCAAGTGCACGTTGCATGGCTCGTCGAATGAAATCTTGTTGTCGGCTAATGCGACCTAAGTCTGCAGTTCCATCAAAAACCCACTCATTTTTTGCGGTATCAAAGTAGGAATATCCCGATCGTGACCGCACATAAGCAAGCGCATGGTCACCCGTAAATGCAAAGCAACTTGGTCCGGGAACATACAGACCCGTTTTTTTGTCGCGAGTCTCATGTAAAAATGGAACACTTACTCCGCCAACTGCATCAACGATTTCTTTAAATGCGCAGAAGTCAACATTGACGTAGTGGTCAATAGGAATCCCAAAATTTTGGTAGATCGTGTCGACCAGTGTGTTTGGATTATTGCGTTCAAATGCGGTGTTGATCCGGTTGGAGCGCGTTGACCCTGCAATTTTGACCCACAAGTCACGCGGAAATGAAAGAAATGCGGCCTGATTGTCTTTTGGGCTAACCCGAATAATCATGATGGTGTCGCTGCGTTCACCAAATGATGTTCGGTCGCCAAAAGCCCCTGCATAAGGCGAATTTGGGTCTACACAGCTTCCGTTGTCCGACCCCGTAAGCAAGAAGTTCTTGGCATTGAGGTCGCCTTCACTGAGATTCCATTGGTCAGATGGGGTGATGTTGGCGTCCTCGTTAACGGTGACGTTGTCACCACGGTTGAGGCTGACCACTTGTCGTGAACCTAAACGTTGGCCGGCATAGAAAAGGCCAGCACCAACGACAAACAACGAAGCCGCAATCGCAATATTGAAGATAAGCACCGCATAGTGCGACTTTGGGCGTTGGTATTTGGTCATTGTGCCTTCAGGCGTGCAACGGTTGCGATCTGTTCACTCGAATGCTGGGCAAACTCAATGGTCTCGGCAACACCGGCATTCACAATATCTACGAGTCCAAGTTGCACTAAAGCAATCTGTTCGCTCGTTGCGTGAACAAGTACATGCTCAATCTCTGCACGTTGTGAAACTTTTGCCTCAGTCTTGGTGCGGCGAATTGCAGCTAATACATTGCACACTGCATCAAGCAGTTTTTCGGCAGAGTCAGTAGCGGTTGTTCCACTGAGTAAGTCTGAGCGTGTTGGCCATGAAGCACGGTGAATGCTTCCGGTCTGCCACCAACCCCACACCTCTTCGGTAGCAAATGGAATGTGCGGGGCAAACAAACGCTGCAGGGTGCTGAGTGCGCGTTGCAACGCTGCACGTGCAGAATCTGAACCCGCACCTTCTGAATACGCGCGTGTCTTCACGAGCTCGACATAGTCATCGCAGAACCACCAAAAGAACGATTCAGATTTTTCGAGCGCACGGGCGTAGTCGTATGTTTCAAATGCAGTGGTTGCTTCATCAATGACTCCAGCAAGTCGAGTGAGCATTGCGATGTCGACCGACTCGGTTGGTGTTGCAGAGGGGTTTGCTTCTCCGAAGCCAAGCACAAACTTGGTGACGTTTAACAACTTGGTCGCAAGTTTGCGACCCACTTTCATCTGGTCTTCACTAAATGCAGTGTCAACACCAGGGCGAGCACTTGCAGCCCAATAGCGAACTGCATCACTTCCATATTGTTCAAACAAATCAATTGGTGTGACCACGTTGCCTTTTGATTTCGACATTTTCTTGCGGTCGGGATCGAGAATCCAACCCGACAGCGCTGCGTTTTTCCATGGTGCAACGTTGTGTTCGAAATGCGAGCGGACGGTTGTAGCAAATAACCATGTGCGAATGATGTCGTGTGCTTGCGGTCGAACATCCATCGGAAAGATGTTGTTAAACAGTTGCTGGTTATCGATCCAGCGACCAGCAATTTGTGGAGTAAGCGACGATGTCGCCCATGTATCCATCACGTCGGGTTCGCCCATGAATCCGCCTGCAATTCCGCGTTGTGCTTCAGTGAAACCGGCAGGAGTATCGGAACTTGGATCAATAGGAAGGAGTGATTCGCTTGGAATGATTGGGTGATCGAATTCGGGTTCACCAGCAGCAGTAAGTGGATACCACAATGGAATTGGCACACCGAAGTAGCGCTGCCGGCTAATCAGCCAGTCGCCATTGAGGCCGCCCACCCAGTTGGTGTAGCGATGTTTCATGAAGTCGGGATGCCATGCAAGTTCGTCACCACGCGTGAGTAGCGCAGTTCGTAATGCTTCATCACGACCACCGTTGCGGATGTACCACTGGCGGCTGGTCACGATTTCAAGTGGGCGGTCACCTTTTTCAAAAAACTTGACAGGGTGTGTGATGGGTTCTGGTTCACCGTTCATGTCACCGCTTGTGCGCAACATGTCGACAATTGCGGTTTGCGCTTGCTTCACACCTTTGCCAGCGAGTGCTGCGTAGTGAGTGGTTCCTGTTGCTGACGTAATCCAGTCGGGCACGTCGGCAACGATGCGACCATCACGACCGATGACTGCACGCGTTGGCAAATTGAGTTCACGCCACCAAATGACGTCGGTGAGATCGCCGAATGTACAAATCATGGCGATGCCAGTGCCCTTATCGATTTGGGCAAGCTCATGGGCAACGACGGGAACTTCTACGTCAAACAATGGCGTGCGCAAGGTTGTGCCAAACAGTGGCTGATAGCGCGGGTCGTCTGGGTGAGCAACGAGGGCAACACAAGCAGGGATCAACTCTGGGCGAGTGGTGGCAATGGTGACCATGCCCGAGCCATCGGTGCGCGCAAAGTTGATGGAGTGGTATGCGCCGGGTCGTTCGCGATCTTCAAGTTCGGCCTGTGCGACTGCAGTGCCAAAGTCAATATCCCACAGAGTGGGCGCTTCTTGCGCATATGCCTCGCCACGCGACAAGTTACGAATGAATGCTGCTTGGCTTGTGCGTCGTGCGTGATCGCTAATGGTGGTGTACAACAACGACCAATCGACGGAAAGCCCAAGTCTGCGAAACAAATCTTCAAAGACTTTTTCGTCTTGATGTGTGAGCTCAACACATAACTCGATGAAGTTTGGTCGTGAAATTGCTACCGCTCGGTGGTCCTTTGCAACATCGCCACGAAATGGTGGTGTGAATTGTGGGTCGTAGGCAACATTGGGGTCGCACGAAACCCCGAAGTAATTCTGCACGCGACGTTCGGTAGGCAAGCCGTTGTCGTCCCAACCCATCGGGTAGAACACGCTCTTGCCGCGCATGCGCCAAA
The DNA here is from genome assembly GCA_030832455.1 of Acidimicrobiales bacterium. Classification (GTDB taxonomy): domain Bacteria; phylum Actinomycetota; class Acidimicrobiia; order Acidimicrobiales; family Ilumatobacteraceae; genus UBA3006. The sequence goes on along the minus strand of JAURJB010000003.1, from coordinate 58,233 downwards.
ATCGCGCAACGGTGTCGGTGTGGGTGTAACTAAATACGTGTCCCATATGCAACGAACCGCTGACGGTGGGTGGTGGGGTATCAATCGCAAACACGTTGTCGCGAGATGCGGTTCGGTCAAATGTGTAGACGCCCGATGACTCCCACTTTTCGATGAGTGTGGTTTCGAGGTTGTCGAGGGAGGGCTTTTCGGGGACGTTCATCGCGGTTCAACTGTATTAGAGCGCAACTCGGCTCGGCATCTCGATACGCCTCTAGGCTGATGCCGTGCTGCATCTGTACGACACCGTTACACGCGAGGTGCGCGAACTGAAAATGCGTGAGCCGGGCACTTTGGGCGTCTATTTGTGTGGCCCAACGGTCTACGGGCCACCGCACTTGGGGCACGGCCGCGCCACCTTGGTGTACGACATTTTGCGTCGCTACCTGGAGTGGTCGGGAATTTCGGTGCGCCTAGTGTCCAACATCACCGATATCGACGACAAAATCATTGATCGCGCCAATCGCGAAAATCGTGACTGGACCGAGATCACGCACAAATGCGAAGACATCTGGTTTAAGGCAATGGGCGAACTTGATGTGTTGCGTCCAACCGATGTCCCGCATGCAACCGAATATGTAGAGCAGATGGTGACCATGATTGGCGATTTGATGACACGCAATGCTGCGTATGCCACAGACGACGGCGTGTACCTGGACATCTCTTCAGTTCCTGACTATGGCCTTCTTGCGCATCAAAGTATTGATGACATGTTGAGCGGTGGCGGCGACCGTGAAGTTCTTGGCGCTGCACAAAAACGTCATCCTGCCGACTTTGCATTGTGGAAGTTTTCAAAACCTGGTGAACCAAGTTGGCCGTCACCATGGGGTGAAGGAAGACCAGGTTGGCACAGTGAGTGCGTAGTAATGAGCTTGGAATTGTTGGGCGAAGGATTTGATTTGCACTGCGGTGGCGCAGACCTACGTTTTCCACATCATGAGAATGAGCGTGCTCAGGCTGTTGCACTCGGCAAAAAGTTTGCTCAGCATTGGATGCATAACGGCTTTGTTGTCGACACTGAAGGTGAAAAAATGTCGAAGAGCCTTGGCAACGTGACCAACCTTGTTGATTTGGTGCAGCACTACGACCCACGCGCATATCGCATGTTGTTATTGCAAACGCACTACCGTTCGCCGGTAAAAGTTGGTCAAGACAATATTGATGCAGCTGTGAACTCACTTGCAGGCCTCGATGGCTTTGCTCACCGCATGGCAACGGCATCCCTGCCCGCAACTGCGTCTGATGAAACTGCGCTTGCTCAGTTCCGTAGTTATATGGATAACGATTTGGATTCCCCATCGGCAATGGCATTGATTTTTGATGCAGTCCGTCGCGCGAATATTGCCGCAGAGTCTGGTGACAACACAACAACGGCTGCGCTTGCACACGCGGTGCACGAAATGTGTAATGCGCTTGGTCTCAAGTTACGTGCAGGTGACGAAATTGATGACGCAATTGTTGAGCGAGCAAATGCACTTGATGCTGCGCGAAAGGCGAAGGATTTCGCACAGGCAGATGCGATTCGTAACGAACTTCAGGCGGCCGGCTATGTGGTGGAGACCACGAAAGACGGCACGCGAGTGCGTCGCAGCTAGTTTCGATCTACTCATGAGGAACGCCGAGAAGTCAGTTCGCGAACCATTGCCACGTGGATTCTGGGTTATTTGGTCAACAGTTGCGCTCGACATGGTTGGCTTCGGAATTGTTGCGCCAATTCTTGGTCGCTATGCCGATCGCTACGGTGCGTCCGGGTTTCAGGTGGGCTTGCTGTTCGCCTCGTTTTCATTGGCGCAAATGGTGTTCTCACCAATTCTTGGCCGGTGGTCCGACCAGGTTGGTCGCAAGCCAGTCATTGTCATCTCGTTGATTGGAACAGCCGTTGGCAGTTTCATCACGGGTGCAGCAGGTGCGTTGTGGGTTTTGTTTGCAGGGCGATTGATTGACGGTGCGTCGGGCGCAAGCGTGTCGGTAGCCCAGAGTGCAGTCACCGACCTTGGTGCACCGCAGCAACGCGCCAGGATGCTCGGCTTGTTGGGTATGGCCTTTGGTGTTGGATTTGTTGTTGGGCCTGCACTTGGTGGCCTTGCAGCACTTGGTGGTCCACATGTTCCGTTTTATGTAGCCGGTGTGTTGGCATCGATCAATGCAGTCGCAGCGATCATTCGATTGCCTGAAACAAAGAAGGTGCGTGTGGAGCAACCCGTTGTTGCACACGCACCAAGACAACGCAACATCACATCGTTTGTGTTAATCGGATTTTTCTCCGTACTTCCATTTGCCGGATTTGAAGCAACATTTTCGTTATTTGGTGGCAACAGATTCAACCTCACTGAAGCATCAACCGCCGGAGTGTTTCTTGTAGTCGGGTTGTTGATGGCAGCGGTGCAGGGTGCATTGATTGGTCCGTTAACGGAGAAGTTTGGGTCACTTGCACTATTGCGAACGGGTCAGGTGTTGGTGGCACTTGGCATGTTGTTCCTTGGTGCGGCGGTGATTTGGCCAGTGTTGATCGTTGCATTGGTGTTGATGGTGATTGGAGCCGGCATCGCTAGCCCGTCATTGACCACGTTGGTTGCGAACTCTGCTCCAGAGTCAATGCGTGGCGAAGTGCTGGGTTTTCAGCAATCATCAAATGCGCTAGCACGTGTAATTGGCCCGCCGTTTGCTGGTTTGGCATTTGATCACGTTGGTGTTGGTGCGCCATTCACACTTGGCGCGGGAATTTATCTCGTGGCGATTGTCATTGCTTCGCGCCGTTCACTTCGTCATTGATGATGAGTGGTGAAATGTGCGTGGGGTAAATGCCCGCATTTGTTTGCGGCGAGGAGGCGTAGCAGTCCCGGGGTGGTCGCGAACCCGAGTAACTGCTGGGATGCGGCATACGTCAGGGAACCACGGGTGAAGCTGACTCTGGGGGTCATCACCTTTACCACTGCAGATTCCCGTTAGGCGCTCAAAGTAGCGGCACTGCTTACCGTGCGGTAACTTGTGCGTATGGCTGAATTTTCACTTGCACTTAATGATGACCAATTACAACTAAAGGACTGGGTCCACCAGTTCGCCGTTGACACCATTCGCCCTGCTGCACATGAATGGGATGAAAAGGAAGAGTTCCCGTGGCCGGTAGTTCAGGAAGCCGCAAAGATCGGTTTGTACGGTCTCGATTTCATCATGAATGCAATGGCAGATCCAAGTGGCCTCACCATGGTGGTAGCAATTGAAGAAATGTTCTGGGGCGATGCTGGTATCGGTATGGCCATCATGGGTTCTGGTCTTGCCGCAGCAGGTATTGCAGGCAACGGAACACCTGAGCAAATGATGGAATGGGTTCCACAGTGTTATGGAACTCCAGACGATGTGAAGCTCGGCGCATTCTGTGTAAGCGAACCAGATGCAGGTAGCGACGTGTCCAACTTGCGCACGCGCGCGGTGTACGACGAAGCAAATGACGAGTGGGTACTGAACGGAACAAAAGCGTGGATCACCAACGGGGGCATTGCCAATGTGCACGTAGTTGTTGCTGCAGTTGATCCAGAACTCAAGGGTCGCGGTCAAGCGAGCTTCATTATTCCTCCAGGAACAAAGGGCTTGTCGCAAGGTCAGAAGTACATGAAGCACGGTATTCGTGCAAGCCACACAGCAGAAGTAGTGCTCGACAACGTTCGCGTACCTGGTCGTTGCTTGTTGGGCGGAAAAGAAAAGCTCGATGCCAAACTTGCTCGCTATCGCGAAGGAACATCAAGTGGCAAGCAGCCAGCAATGGCAACGTTTGAGGCAACACGACCTGCGGTAGGAGCACAAGCACTTGGTGTTGCACGCGCTGCGTATGAGTACGCACTTGACTATGCAAAAGAGCGTCACGCATTCGGCAAGCCGATCATCATGAACCAAGCAATTGCGTTCAAACTTGCCAACATGATCACTCAAATTGATGCTGCACGTTTGCTCATCTGGCGTGCATCGTGGCTGGCAAAGAACGGCGGCTACAAGAACGCTGAAGGTTCACAGAGCAAGTACTACGCATCGGAAATGTCGGTGCGTGTTACCGAAGATGCCATCCAAATTTTGGGTGGCTATGGCTACACACGCGAGTATCCGGTAGAGCGCTGGCACCGCGACGCCAAGATTCACACCATCTTCGAGGGAACCTCAGAGATTCAACAGCTGGTGATTTCCCGAGCAATCTCGGGCCTGCGCGTCGAGTAAAGCGATTCAGCGGGCGCCGGCTCGTTGATACGAACGTGCCGCAATTGGCGCAAACACCACAATTAAGCCAATTGCCCAAATAAGGGTGTACAACGTGCTGTTTTGTATCGGCCACGCTGTGGGTTCTGGTGCAGATGCTGGAATGTTGCCAAAGTTAACGCGTGCTGCATGCGTGAGTGCTGAAACGGGATTCCATTCGGCGATCGTTTTAAACACTGGTGGAAGATTGTCCGACGGAACGAATGTATTGGCGATAAATGTGAGAGGGAACAGCACCATAAAGGAGGCGTTATTCACCACTTCTGGTGTTCGTACCGCAAGACCAATACACGCCATAACCCACGAAAATGCATATGAGAAAAACAGCAGTAGGGCATAGCCAATCACTGCATCGATAAATGAACTACGAATGCGCCAGCCAACTGCAAGGCCTGCGATGGACATCATGGCAATTGATAACACGTTGTATATGACATCGCTTGCCGTGCGTCCTGCAACTACAGCAAATGGAGACATGGGAAGCGACCTGAATCGATTGATCAAACCCTTTTGCAAGTCTTCAGCGAGTCCTGCTCCCGTAAACGTTGCTCCGAACACCACGGTCTGGGTGAAGATACCAGCCATCAAAAACTCGCGATAGCTGCTGCCTGGAATGTCGATTGATCCTCCAAAGACATATGCAAACAGAACCACAAACATCAACGGCTGAATTAATACGAAGACCATGACATCGGGAACTCGTCGAATGCGGATGGTATTGCGTCGGGCAATGACTAAAGAGTCGCGCAGGATGTTCATGCGTTGCTCGATTCTTCTGCTCCATGGCCCGTCAATTCAACGAACACATCGTCGAGAGTTGGTCGACGCAATCCAATATCAATAATGGCAACATTGTTTGCCTCAAGTTCACGAAGTACTTGGCTCAACGCGTGAACGCCATTTTTTACTGGTGCAGAAAATGCACCATCGCCACTATGGGCACGTAATGGACCCGAGGCAACACTTTTAAGAATGGTTTCAGTGAGCTCGAATTGGTCTTGCCGTTCAATGTGGACATCGAGGTGTTCGCCACCGATTCGTCGCTTCAGTTCGTCTGCTGTTCCTTCTGCAATGGAGCGACCATGATCAATAACTACAATTTGGTCTGCAAGTTGATCGGCCTCTTCCAAATATTGAGTAGTGAGCAAAACCGTGGTTCCCTGTGCAACGCGATCGCGGATCACGTCCCACAGTTCGCCGCGACTCACTGGATCAAGACCAGTGGTTGGTTCGTCAAGAAACAGCACAGGCGGATCGGCGATTAACGCTCCCGCAAGGTCAATTCGTCGGCGCATTCCACCTGAAAATGTTTTCAGTGGACGATCGGCAGCTTCAGTAAGCCGGAATCGTTCAATGAGTTCATGTGATCGAGCTCGTGCTTCGCGCCGGCTCATTCCGTAGAGGCGGCCAATCATTTCGAGGTTCTCGTTCGCGGTGAGATGTTCATCAACTGCTGCATATTGACCAGAAAGCCCAATGCGGCGGCGTACTTCTTCCGGCTCAGCCAGCACATCAATACCAGCGACTGTGGCTGATCCTGCAGTGGGCTTGACAAGCGTGGTGAGAATCGAGACGGCAGTAGTTTTTCCGGCGCCATTTGGTCCGAGCAGACCGAGCACGGTGCCACTGCGAACCTCGAGATCGAGTCCGTCTAATGCGGTGACATCTCCGTACTTTTTAACAAGGTTGTGCGCAATGATGCTTGAATCACGATTTTCAGAATTCATGAACGCCTAAGCGTATCTATAAATCAATTCATTCTTTATGTAGATCGGTGCCACAAATGCCAGTCTTTTCAACGCGAATTTTTACGTCATTTGGTCCTGGTGTTGGTTCCGCGCATTCGATCATTTCCAGTCCAGGTGCTGCTGATGGCTTGAAAAGCGCGCGCATGTGCCAATCGTACTGTCACACCAATGCGTCTGAAAGATTTAACGCGTAAGGTTCGTCTATGTCGTCAATCCTGAGTTCAGCACTTGATAAGGCAGTGGTGCCTGGATTTTCGCGCATTGGATATGCGGTCAGGTCTCGCCTCAACAACTGGCAACAGTTGTCAACATTTAACCTTTCTGGAAAAACAGTGGTAATCACTGGCCCAACGTCGGGGCTTGGATTGGCGACAGCTAAACAATTGGCATCACTTGGAGCAAATCTGGTGTTGGTGGCGCGTAACGCCGAAAAGTGTCAGCGCGTGATTGAAGAAATTTCTCCACTGTGCAGAGGGAACGCGCCTGTTTTTGTGCAAGCAGATATGGCCAATCTCGACCAGGTGCGATCGGCATGCAGCGTGATTGCCGGGCAATTTCCTCGAATTGATGTACTCATTCATAATGCGGGCGCGCTGCTCAAGTCACGAGAAGTTACTCCGCAAGGTATTGAACAAACTATTGCGTGCCATGTTGTTGGACCATTTCTGATGACCACACTTCTTGCTTCGCAGTTACATGGTGGACGAGTAGTAACGGTTTCATCGGGTGGCATGTACTCAGTTGGAATTCCGCAGGCAGGAACTCATCAATCGCTACAAATGCCGACTGATAAATACAACGGTACGAAGCAGTATGCAATTGCTAAGCGTGCTCAAGTAACGCTGAATGAAATGTGGGCAATTCGTTGTCCTGAAATCGAATTTGTGACGATGCATCCTGGTTGGGCGGACACACCTGGTGTGCAGGACTCCATTCCGTTGTTCAGAAAATTTACAGCCCCAATTTTGCGAACGCTTGACGAGGGTGCAGACACCATTGTGTGGCTTGCATGTATTCAACCTCTTCCGGAACGAAGTGGAACGTTTTGGTCCGATCGTGAAGTTCGACCCACGCACAAAACACCGCAATCAAAAAAGCTTGACACCGAAGCGAATCGGCAGGCATTGTGGCAATATGTCGAAAAGTTGAGTAACTGATTTCGCCTACGCTACGTGCGTGACTTCTTTATACGAGCAAGCTCTTGCCAAAATAACAAGCGGTGTATCGCCGGAAGTAGCCGCGGCTGGCCTCGTCGCTGCGATGACGCTTGATGAAAAGGTGCACTGTCTCGATGGCGGAGTTCCGTTTTGGATTGGTGTCGGCGACATTACAACCGGTGGATATCACAGTCGTCCGTTTAGAGGTGCTCGAGTTGAGCGACTAGGAATTCCAGGATTCCATTTTTCAGATGGACCACGCGGTGTTGTTGTAGGCGAAGCAACTGCTTTTCCTGTTTCGATGGCCCGCGGAGCAACGTTTGATCCCGAACTAGAAGCGCGTGTTGGTGATGCCATCGGTAAAGAGCTGAGGGCAGTTGGCGCAGATCTGTATGGCGGAATTTGCGTCAACTTGCTGCGTCACCCAGCGTGGGGGCGTGCTCAGGAAACCTATGGCGAAGACCCTCACCATGTTGGTGAAATGGGTGCAAGCCTGACTCGTGGGGCTCAGCGCCATGTCATGGCAACACTGAAACATTTCGCGCTGAACTCAATGGAAAATGCCCGATTCGGTGTCGACGTAAGCATTGATGAACGCGCATTGCATGAGGTGTATCTGCCGCACTTTAAGCGGATTGTCGATGAGGGTGTTGCTTGCGTCATGACCGCATACAACTCGGTAAATGGCCAATGGTGCGGAGAGAATACCGCATTGATTTCTGACATCTTGCGGGATGAATGGGGCTTTGTGGGCTTTGTCATTTCAGACTGGATTTTTGGACTGCGCGATGGTGTGAAAAGTTTGCAAGCAGGGCTTGACGTTGAGATGCCGTATCGCATGATTCGTAATGCGCCAATTACATCTGCGCTTGCCGAAGGGCTGATCACCGAAGAACTTGTTACGGGTGCAGTCACACGTACGTTAACAACCATGTTGAAATTCGGTGTTGGTCAATTACCGGTGAGCGATCGCTCGGTGGTGTTATGTGAGGAACACCTTGCACTAAGTCAAGAAGTTGCAGAGAAGTCAATGGTGCTGTTAAAAAACGAATTGGTTGATGGTTCAGCGCTACTTCCACTCAACTGTGCTGCCGGTTCCACAATTGGTGTGTTCGGGAGTCTTGCAGGAGTTCGCAACATTGGTGACGGTGGAAGTAGTGATGTGATGGCGCCAAACGTCGTCACTCCACTGCAGGGGATTACTGAGCACTTTGCCGATTGCAATGTGGTACACAATTCGGAGGAGACGCTCGCTGCCCAAATTGCTCAAGCGAAGCAATCCGATGTAGCCATCATCGTCGTTGGCTACACGAAGGAAGAAGAGGGTGAATTCATTGGTGATTCGGCAGATACCGCACCGATGCTTGGTTCAATTCCGAAACAGGACGACCCAGAGTTGGCGCGTGAATACGAAAAGTACATGCATGAAAATCATCATTACGCACCAGATGAATTGCGTATTAAGTCGCGTAATGGCACGTTCTCGATTGGTGGCGACCGCGAGTCCCTTCGGCTAATGGATGCCGATGTTCAGTTGATTCGATCTATTGCGCAAGTGCAACCACGAACCATTGTGGTCATCGTTGCTGGAAGCGCAGTGGTGATGTCTGAATGGATTCACGAAGTTCCTGTTGCACTGATGGGTTGGTACAGCGGTAGCAACGGTGGGCGAGCGTTGGCCAATGTGTTGTCTGGCGCAGTGAATCCCTCTGGACGCTTGCCATTCGTCATCCCGCATGACGAATCGCATCTTCCGTTTTTTGACCGCAATGCCAAAGCAATTACGTACGACTACTGGCACGGCCAATGGAAACTCGACCGCGACGGTAACAAAGCGATGTTTCCGTTTGGGTTCGGCTGCAGTTACACCACGTTTTCGTATTCAGACGTAAGCGTTGCAATTGAAAAAGTAGTAAAGGTTCGTTGTGTAGTGCGCAATACTGGCGCGCATAATGGCGCCACCGTGGTGCAGGTGTACGCAGGTCGTAACGAGTCGGCAATTGAACGACCACTGCGCAGGCTTGTCGCCTTTAAACGAGTAGACGTCGCTGCAGGTGAAACTGTACAAGTTGAATGTGAAATTCCATTCAAACGTTTCGCAACACGCGATGTGCAAAGTCACAGTTGGTTCGTTGAAGGCGGAACATGGAATTGTGAAGTTGCACAATTCTCTGGCGATTCTCAGTCGCTGTCTGCCTTATTTCAGGTTCCCGAAAGAATCGAGCTATGACTCAACCAAACATCGTGTTCATTAATTGTGATGACCTTGGGTATGGCGACCTCGGTTGTTACGGATCATCACTTAATAAGACACCAGCACTTGATCAATTAGCGAACGAAGGAATTCGCTTTACGTCGTTATATATGGGGTCGCCAGTGTGTTCTCCTTCTCGCGCAGCACTGCTTACTGGTTGCTACCCACCGCGTATCAGTTTCGGCGAGTTTGATGGCTGGCATGTGCTGTTTCCTGGGCAAGGATTGGGGCTTCCACCAACAGAGATCAGCATTGCCAAGGTGTTGTCCGAAGCCGGATATCGAACGCAAATGATTGGTAAGTGGCACTGTGGAGATCAGCCAGGGTTTCTGCCAACGAACCATGGTTTCGATCATTATTTCGGATTGCCATACAGCAACGACATGGGTCGCCAATCCAATACTCCCGAATGGCTCGTCCTTCCACCGCTGCCATTGCTCCATGATGATGATGTGATTGAACAGCAACCAGATCAGTCATTACTCACTGAGCGTTATGTGCAAGAAGCAATTGATTTCATTCGTGCTGATTCGCCTAAGCCATTCTTTTTATATCTCGCTCATATGTATGTGCATTTGCCAATTTATGTAAAGCAGGAATTTCTTGATAATTCTGAAAATGGCTCTTATGGCGCAGCAGTGGAGTCCATCGATTGGGCGACTTCGGTCATTATGAATGAATTGCATTCACTTGGCCTTGATGAAAATACCATCGTCATCTTTACCAGCGACAACGGATCGCTCGGAAATGTTCATCCACCGTTTGGCGATCGTAAGGAACTTATTGGTGGAAGCAATCTGCCTTTGCGCGGAGCAAAAGGAACTACTTGGGAGGGCGGTCAACGAGTCCCCGCAATTGTGAGATGGAAAGGCAAGATTGAAGCCGGCAGGGTGTGCGATGAGTTACTGACTGCGATGGATTTTTACCCGACGCTTGCCAATCTATGTGGAGCGAAAGTACCCCAAGACCGCATTATCGATGGAATAGATGCCCAGGCCGTGTGGTTTGATGCGCAAGCAAAATCTCAGCATGAACACTTTGTGTATTACCGAGCAAATGGGTTGGAGGCGATTCGCGATCGTCAGTACAAACTGCATTTTGGCCGAGGCAATCAAGATGTATTTGAGTTGTATGACATTGCACACGATGTTTCCGAAACGGTAAACGTCTATGACCAATATCCGGAGGTGGTTGCTTCACTCACGAAAGCAGCGAATCACTATCGCCAGACACTTGGCGACGACCGAACGGGGTCTGTGGGAACACAAGTACGCCCAATTGGTCGGGTGGAAAACCCTCGTCCGTTAACCGAGTTTGACTCACGCCACCCATATGTGATCGCAGAATACGATCTTCCTGATCGGGGCTAGTTCGCCGCTGATCTAACCTTGGGGTTCATGGCATCTGATAATCGCTCTGAAATTCATATTCGATCGCGTTGGGGTGAGATCGACTCCAACGGCCACATGCGAAATGTTGCGTTTCTCGACATTTCTGCTAATTCGCGGATGGAATTTTTTAATGCCAATGGCTACACACTCACCGAGTTTTTTGGTGCTGGCTTAGGGCCGGTTGTGTTGAAAGATGAAATCGAATACAAACGTGAAGTGCGACTGGCTGAAGATCTCACGGTGACGAATGAACTTGCTGGCATCAGCGAGGACAACACTCGATTTATTCTTCGCAATCAGTTCATTAAGGCCAATGGAAAACTTGCATGCAAGATTTCGAGCCTGGTTGCCTTCTTTGATCTCGCGACGCGCAAGATGATTGCGCCACCCGAAAACCTTATGAAGGCAATACTTTCTCTGCCTCGCTCGGAAGACTTCAGCACGATTACGCAATAGCCAAAGGGTTACTGTGGTGCGTGGTCAAAATATCTCGCCCATATCAGGTACTCAGTCTTACGGCGATTGCTACGTTTCTTGTTTCGCTCGATTTGAGCATCGTGGTCGTTGCACGTGGAGAGATTGAAGAAACATTCGGTCGCGATCAAGCAAATATTTTGACGTGGGTGTTCTCGGCGTATTCCATTGCGTATGCGGCAGGGTTGCTCACAGCAGGACGCTTCGCTGACGTGTTTGGTCGCAAGCGTTCATTTTTGCGCGGTCTCATCATTTTCAGCATTGGATCTGCGCTGTGCGGGTTTGCTCCATCGGCGATCACACTTGTGCTTGCCCGAGTGGTTCAGGCAATTGGTGGAGCACAACTCACCCCTGCATCAATTGCACTTGTTCTTCCCGAGTTTCCTGTGGAGAAGCGCACCCAAGCAATTGCGATTTGGGGTTCGGTTGGCGGATTGGCTGCGGCGATTGGGCCAAGCGCCGGCGGAGTATTGGTGGAGTGGTGGGGGTGGCGCTCACTCTTTTTTGTGAATATTCCGTTCTGTCTGTTCACGGTTCTTGTAGGCCGCAAAATTTTGCATGAAAGCAAGGACGAGAACGCTCAGAGGAAAGTGGATTACCCAAGTGTTGTGCTCGGGTTTTCGGGTGTTGCGTTAGTCGTTCTCGCGATTTCGCAAAGCGAACAGTGGGGGTTCGTTGATATCCGTTCTGGAATCGCGATGGTGGTTGGTCTCATTTTGATCGGTGGCTTCATTCGCAGATGCCAAGTAACCGAAAGTCCATTACTTGATTTATCGTTATTCAAGCTTCCGTTCGTGGTTGCTTCAAACTTGTCGGGCGTGTTGTTCAGTGTTGGCTTCATTGGCATGTGGTTGTTAAACACCACATGGTTGCAAGAGGTGTGGGACTACAGCGTGGTGCGCTCGGGCCTGGCCACATTTGCAGGCCCAGCAACTGCTGCGTTCATTGCTCCTTTTGCAGGCAAATATGCCATGAAATGGGGTCATGCACGAGTGCTGTTTGCAGGCTCGGTGATGTTGAGTTTTGGCACGTTGATGATGACCAACTTGATCACAACCGAACCAAACTTTGTAACGCACTATTTGCCATGGATGTTGGTGACGGGAATGGGCGTTGGATTGTGTATCTCTACGTTGTCTAGTGCGGCAACGGCATTTCTTCCTCCTGCAAAGTTTGCAATGGGTTCTGCACTCAATACCACAACTCGCCAGATTGGCACCGCGCTTGGGTCGGCGATTGCACTCACAGTTGCTGCTCCGGCGTTTAAGCAAGTGTATTCACTGGGGCAGCGAGCACAAGACGCCGCAGCATTAGGTTCTCCGTTGGTGTGGGTTGATGAAACCGCAAAGTTAGATCTTTCCGCGTATCACACGGCATGGAACATCAATGGTGTGCTGTACATCGTTGCTGGAATTTTGATGATTTTGATTTACCGCAAGCCAACAGATGCACAATTGGCGAGCGCAGGTGCAAAAGTTACGTTTGAAGATTAAATTCGCTGATTTCAACAATACTTCGTTCATCAATCGCGCGATGTGTTGCAACACCAATGACCACTGACCACAGTCCGACATTGACCATAACTTCAGGATTGCTACGCGTCGTCACTGCGTGTACAAACTTGACGATCACGTATGCGTTGTCCAAAATGTCAGAGCGTTCGCTGTCATAAAACTCATCCAAGTGATTTACATCTTGTGCACCACGAGCCAAGACGCGAACGGGAGGTGACTGGGCGATGAGATTGGCGCCAACTTCTCCAGAATTCAACAATTTACGGTGATCTCTAAACTCCGCAACAGAATTGTGGGCACCTATTGCTTGGCGTACCCCATCATTCCTGTGCCAATTACACCGATGCGTCACACCATGTCGCCACTTTAGGGTGCGCTGGCTCGTAGCCTTGCGCTGTGACTAAACCCATCACTATGGAGTTTGTAATTTCAGCAACCAATGTTGATCAGTTGCCCGAATCAAAAGCCGAAATCGCACTCGTTGGTCGCTCCAATGTGGGGAAGTCGTCGTTGTTGAATGCGGTCTGCAATCGTAAAAATTTGGCACGGGTATCGAATACGCCAGGGCGAACTCAATTGATCAACTTGTTCCAGACAGTAAGCGGCGGAACCGTGGTCGATCTTCCCGGGTATGGGTATGCCGCGGTTGCTGGCAAGTTGAAGCGCGGCTGGGAAAAAATGATTGTTGGGTATCTAAATGAGCGCGAAGAGCTCGACCTCATTTTGGTGTTAGTAGATGGTGTCATTGGGCCGACTGATCTCGACCTGATGATGCTGGAGCAATTGCGGGCAAGTGAAGTGGACTTCCAGATCATCGCCACGAAGCATGACAAAGTGAAACCCTCGCAACGTGACACTCGAAAGCGGGACTTGGCGAAGAATTGCGAAGTGGATCCAACGGAAGTGGTCTGGACAAGTGCGAGTACCAATGAAGGAATTGAAAAGGTTCGCTCAATTATCAACCGCGTGCTGAAGTAGGCGGCAAAGCGCTCCGTAGGATGTGTCCATGGAAGTTGAAATGATCGTCGAGATCCCTCAGGGGTCGCGAAACAAGTACGAAATGAATCACGACACAGGTGAGATTTGGCTCGATCGAACATTGTTCACGGCCACCCAGTACCCGCTTGATTATGGCTTTTTCCCGAACACACTTGGTGAAGACGGCGATCCTCTTGATGCGCTGGTGTGGCTCAGCCAGCCAACATTTTCAGGGTGCCATGTAATGGTGCGACCTGTTGCAGTGTTCTGGATGTCGGACGAAAAAGGCCCAGACGCAAAAGTGTTCTGTGTTGCTTCACACGATCCGCGCTACGCGGCTTACCAAGATATTGAAGACCTGCCTGAGCATTTGCTGGACGAAGTGGGCAACTTCTTCGAGGTCTACAAATTGCTTGAGCCAAACAAAGACACCACCGTCAAGGGATGGGAAGGTCGCGACGTGGCAACCAAAGAGATTCAAGAAGCGTTAGCGCGCTACACGCACTAGATATTTCGGTAAGACTCAAGGTCATGACTACACGCACACCAGTTTCTGTAACCAAGGATATTTCAGCATCACCCGAATCAATCTGGGCTCTTGTTACTGATCTTCCGAGAATGGGTGAGTGGTCGCCAGAGAATCGTGGTGGCGAGTGGCTAAAAGGTGCTACTGGTCCATCTGTTGGTGCGCGGTTCAAGGGAAAGAATCAAAACGGCAAGAAGAACTGGAGCGCCGAAGTAACGATTACTGAAATGAATGCACCACGAAAGTTCTCGTTTGCACTCACAGTATTTGGAACTCAGTGGTGTGATTGGGTGTACGAGATCGAACCAACCGCTACTGGTTCACGGGTGACACATTCATGGATTGATCGTCGCGGAAAATTCAGTACCTGGCTTGGTGGAAAACTCAGCAATGTTGATGATCGCGCCGTACACAACTTAAAAAACATGACAGCAACACTCGATGCAATTGCGGTAACTGCTACCTCGCGTGCGTAACGCCACCATCAACAATGATGGTTGAGCCAACAACGTAGTCACCGGCGCGCGAGGCTAAAAAGATTGCAGCGCCAGCCATGTCTTCAGGTGTTCCGATTCGGCCCGAAGGAATTGCTGCAGCAATCGCATCTCCATGATCTCGAGCAACTTTGTTCATTTCGGAGGCAAATGCTCCTGGCGCAATTGCGCTGACAATGATGTTGTCCTTAGCAAGTCGTAGCGCCATGCGCTTCGTCATATGAATCAGACCTGCCTTACTTGCGGCGTATGGGTATGTCTCCATGGGGTTGATTGAGATTCCATCAATTGATGCAATGTTGATGACTTTTGCAAGGCTAGACGCTGAAGCTGCAGCACGAAGTTGTGGTGCAAGTGCTTGTGTAAGGAAAAACGGCGTCTTCATGTTGAGGTCAACCGTCTTGTCCCAACCGCTTTCCGGGAATTCATCAAAATCTGCACCCCATGCTGCCCCTGCGTTATTCACCAAGATGTCAAGTTTTGGTTCACGCTGTGCAATTTCCTTTGCAAGCGCAGCAATGCCTTCTTGGGTTGAAACATCACCAGGGATTGAAATGCACTCGCCATACATAGAAAGCTCTTTCGCAGCAGCATCACATTGTGCCGCCTTGCGAGCAGTGATGTACACCCGTGTGCATCCGTGCTCAAGGAAACCTTGCACGATCATGGCGCCAATTCCGCGCGATCCGCCAGTAACGAGTGCAACTTTGCCTTTAAGCGAGAAGATGTCTTTCATACTGGTAAGACTACGATCTTTGTAAGTTCGGTAGACAACTGAAGGGGTGTGCAATGCCAAGCAATTTTGCGTTGAAGTCAATGAATGCTATTCACCGTTTGATTCTTGGTGTATCGCGCGGCAAAGCGGGTTGGACGGCAGGAAACATGCCAGTACTCGAATTGACCACTATTGGTCGGAAAACAGGCAAACCCCGCAGTTGCATGTTGACGTCACCACTTCAAGAAGGTGAATCCATCGTGATCGTTGCCTCACGCGGTGGAGACGATTTCCATCCTGCGTGGTACGTCAATTTGGTAGCCAATCCACAAGTGCAAGTTCGCTACAAAGGTGGACCAAGCAAAATGATGACGGCCCGCACTGCAACAACAGAAGAACGTGCGCGTATGTGGCCCATTGTTGAACAGCGATATAAGGGTTATGCGGGGTACCAGCAGCGAACTGACCGCGAGATTCCTTTAGTCATCCTCAACTAAGACCTCTTAATCCGACGGGGGTAGCGTGGGGGCATGCCAGCTCCCGGAATGTACTCAGGAATCACCACTGACGACGCAATGAACTTGGCCATGTCGGCAAAAGCAGTGCCGTTGTACAACGCAGTAAAAGAATTCATTGCCAACGAAGTAGAGCCAGTGACTGAAAAGTACTTTGCACTAGGCGAAGGACGACCTGATCGCTGGCAATATGGCGAAGGTCAACTTGAAGTACTGGAAGAGCTCAAGCGCAAAGCGCGAGCAAAGGGATTGTGGAACTTCTTCTTGCCAAATTCCGAAACCGGAGAAGGCCTATCGAACCTGGACTACGCATATATCGCTGTAGAACTTGGTAAGAACCCCATTGCATCAGAAGCAATGAATTGCAGTGCACCAGACACCGGCAATATGGAAGTGTTGGAGCGAGTTGGTACTCCTGAACAAAAGGAGAAGTGGTTGAAGCCACTGCTTGCTGGCGAGATTCGCTCGGCGTATGCAATGACCGAACCTGATGTTGCATCTTCTGATGCAAAGAATCTGGAATGTCGTGCGGTACTTGATGGCGATGAATGGTTGATCAACGGCGAGAAGTACTACATCTCAGGTGCTGGTGACCCACGTTGCAAGATCATGATTTGTATGTTGCTGACAAGCCCAGATGCGCCTCCACACAAGCGTCACTCCCAAATTTTGGTACCAATGGATACACCTGGTGTGCAGATTCTTGGCCCAATGGAAGTATTCGGCGAAGACGATGCACCGCACGGCCACATGCATCTGCGCTTTAGTGACGTTCGCGTGCCTGCATCAAACATGTTGCTTGGCGAAGGTCGTGGCTTTGAGATTTCACAAGTTCGTTTAGGCCCAGGTCGTATTCATCACTGCATGCGTTCGATTGGTGCAGGCGAGCGCGCACTCGAATTAATGATTCGCCGCGGACTTTCGCGTGAAGCATTTGGCAAGCCGATTGCTCGCCTGGGGAAGAACACGGAAACCATTGCCAAAGCTCGGATTGAACTAGAAGCAATGCGACTGATGGTGTTGCGTGCCGCAAAAGCAATGGACACGATGGGTAATTCGGAGGCACGGATTTGGGTAAGTGCTGTAAAGGCCATGGTCCCGGAGCGTGTGTGCAAGATCATTGACGAAGCCATTCAAGTATTTGGTGCCACAGGTATTTCACAGTGGACACCACTTGCTCGGTTGTATGCAGGTCAGCGCACATTGCGCCTTGCTGATGGGCCAGATGAAGTGCACTGGCACGTTGTTGGCAGAGCCGAAATCAATCGTTACGAGGACGACAAGTCGCCAGTAACGACGTATGAGCGAAATGGTGGAATGTTCTCAGGCCCTGCCTGATAAGGCCAGTTCAGGCGAAGGTTTTTGCAACCATTTTTTGCCCGCAAGCACACAGCCGAAGGTAACGAGTAGGGCCATCACAATTCCTGTGGCCGAGAAGGCAAATTCCTGACCGAAGTGTTCATACATCACACCTGCTGCGACAGCAGAAACACCGCCGGTCAGTGTTTGCATGCCGCCGAGCAAACCAGATGCTCCTGCTTGACGTTCGGGAGGTGTTGCCTGAGCAACGGCGATACCAGTGCCAGTCACCGTGAGTGAATCAAGTATCGACTGGCTCAGTCCGATGCCGAGCATGAGATACGGCATTGACAAGAACCCATACGACGTCATAAACAAAGCACCCATTGCAAGACCTAAGGCACTGACGCGAAGTGGGCCGTGTCGCTGAGCAATTTTTCCGCCGAGCGTTCCAAAGAAAATCCAGGGCAAGCCAAACAATGCAACACCTGCGTTGCCAACCCAGTTTGGCGCTTGTAAATCGGCCATCATGATGACCCACAACGAGTCGTACACGCCGATCATCACGTACAGAGCAAGACCCACCAAAATTGAACCAAGCACGGGTCGCAATTTGAGTAAGTCGAGCGCAAAACGTTCATCAGTTCGATCTTCAACTGCAGTTTCTGAAATGTTGAGTTGCGAGATGATGATTCCAAATACCATCGTGAGCGCTGTGATGATGATGAATGGTGCTGCGAGATTGAAAGCGTCAATGGTGAGCGCCGAGATAACAGGTCCAATTGCAAACCCTGCAACTTCGATGGAAACGCCACGTCCCAAGTTGCGTCCAATGTTTTCTGGGTCGCTCACAATGACGATTCGTTTAATTGCAGGAATTGCGATTCCAGTACCAAGGCCCATGACGAATCGCCCAAGAAGAAACGCGGGAAGTGATTCGCCGAAAGCCATCATGATGGCGCCTGCAGCATTGGCGAGCATTCCCAAACTGAGAAGTTTTCGTGCATGGCCCTTGTCGGCCAGTGGCGCAATTGTGAGTTGCGCAACAAATGACGTAAAAAAGCCGATCGCGATGATCATGCTGAGGCCGGTCTCTTGAATTCCGTACTCACTTCGCCAGTCATCCAGCATGGTGAACATCACCCCATAACCAGCGGCCAGGACGCCCATCGCAATCTGCAATATGAGAACGAGACGCCGTATTTGCACCTTGCCACACTAGTGATTGCAGCTATTGCAAGAGTGGCGATCGTCCGACTTGGGTCGTAGTGTTAAGGGCATGGATGTCGCTGTAGTCGACTACACATCTCCCGATGCACCTGCGCAATTCACGAAATCGCTTCGTGAAACAGGTTTTGCTGTGTTGATTAATCATCCAATTTCGTACGACGTTGTGCAGAGGTTGCAGACCGAGTGGCACGATTTTTTTCGTTCAGAGCGAAAGTGGGAGTACATCCCAAGCGAAACCGACCAAGACGGATATCGACCGCTTGAGGAAGCCGAAACTGCGGTCGGCGCACAAGTCAAAGATATTAAAGAGTATTTCCACTGGTATCCGTGGGGTCGCAGGCCTGAGCATGAATCGGGAAGTGCTGAAGCGATGTACCAAGCAGGTTGGTCGCTTGCTTCGGAATTATTGAGCTGGGTTGAAGCCAATACTCCTACAGAGATCTCCAAGAATTTTTCGATGCCGCTTTCGCAAATGATTGATGGAACAAAACGAACATTGCTACGAATTTTGCACTACCCACCACTTCGTGGTGACGAACCGGCGGATGCGGTGCGTGCGGCAGCACACGAAGACATCAACATGATCACCGTGCTGCCAGCATCAAATGAGCCGGGTTTGCAGGTAAGAGATCTGGCGGGAAATTGGCACGATGTGCCGTGCGATCCGGGCAGCGTTGCAATCAATGCAGGCGACATGCTGAATTACGTCACCAACGGCTACTACCCAAGCACCACGCACCGCGTAGTCAATCCTATTGGTGAAGCCGCCACTCGGTCACGAATTTCAACCCCATTGTTTTTGCATCCAGCAGACGATGTGTTGATTGCGGAAAACAAAACTGCGTTTGACTTTCTGCGCGATCGCATTAAGCAAATTGCTGGTGTTGAGTTACAGAAATAGCCATTGTCGATGGCTCAACACATTGATGTTCTGAATCCCGTAACAGGGATGTCAATTGGCAAAGTTGATAACGCTTCGGTAACGGATTGTCTGCGAGCAGTCGATGTTGCTGCTGATGCATTTGCATCGTGGAAGGCAACTGCTCCGCGCGCACGGGCAGAAATCTTGCGCAAAGCGTTCGAAATCATGATTGCTGAGCAAGAGTCGCTCGCACGAACGATCACATTGGAAATGGGTAAAGTGCTTTCAGATGCGCGGGCAGAAGTTGCATACGCTGCGGAGTTCTTCCGTTGGTTTAGTGAAGAAGCAGTGCGCATTGATGGCGACTACCGGCGCGCACCGAGTGGTGCCAACTGGCTGTTGGTCTCGCGTCAGCCGGTAGGTGTTGCTTTGCTGGCTACACCATGGAACTTTCCTGCTGCAATGGCTACTCGTAAAATTGGACCAGCACTTGCCGCGGGATGCACGGTGGTGTTGAAGCCGGCCCATGACACACCACTTACCGCGCTGGCAATTGCCGACATCTTGAGCCGTGCAGGTGTGCCTGAAGGCGTGGTCAATGTTGTAGTTGCCGATCCACCAGGCCCGGCGGTTGAAGCAATGCTTGATTCGGGCAAGATCCGCAAACTGAGCTTTACGGGTTCGACGCGAGTTGGATCGTTGTTGCTTGCACAGGCTGCCAAGCGAATTATTAATTGCAGCATGGAACTTGGTGGCAATGCGCCATTCATTGTTTTTGATGACGCAGATATCGATCTTGCAGTTGAGGGTGCGATGCTCGCAAAAATGCGCAATGGTGGCGCGGCATGTACCGCTGCTAATCGTTTTTACATTCACAACAATGTGCTGACTGAATTCACCGACAAGTTCACTGCTCGGATGGCAGCACTCACATTGGGAGATGGGCTTGATCCATCAACAACGCTTGGGCCTCTTGTGTCGCGTGCGCAACAAGAGCGAGTTACTGCTGCGGTAAGTGCAGCAGTGTCGCGTGGGGCCAAAGTGTTGTGCGGTGGTGCAGCAAGCACTACTCCGGCGTTTGGTTACGAGGCAACCGTTCTGGCAAACGTTTCTCCAACAGATGAGATTTTGCAAGACGAGATTTTTGGCCCTGTTGCATCACTTGTGTCTTTCAGCGATGACACAGAAATGATGCGGCAAGCCAATGATGTAGAGCACGGATTAGTCAGTTATGTGTTTACACGTGACGCGGCTCGCGGAATGCGTACGGCAGAGTTGCTGGAAACAGGAATGGTTGGTTTCAACCGAGGGCTTGTGTCCGATCCGGCTGCGCCGTTTGGTGGTGTGAAGGCATCGGGAATCGGCCGTGAAGGCGGCCATGATGGGCTACTTGCGTTTTTGGAAACGAAGTATGTTGCTGGCAATTGGTGAGCCATTTTGTCGAGCAACAATCAGTGCCATCCAGATAAAGACAAACTGAAACGGTAAGCGAACCCACGACACCACCTGTTCGGCGGCTGATCGATCGCGCCAGTCCCACACCATGAACATGTTGGCGGGGTAGACCGCAACAAACAGCGCAACCGAGGCAAGGGCACCGATCGTGCGATATTTAGGCAGCAAAACGGCAATTCCAATGACGATTTCGGCAATTCCGCTGATGTTGGTCCAGAACCGTTCGTTCGGCGGAAGCCACGGGGGAACAATGGCATCAAAGAAGTCGGGGTTTGCGAAGTGGGTGAGTCCTGCAAGCAAGACAAATATGCCAAGTGGAATCCACAGCCTGTCTTGAAGTGATGCACGATTCATGCAGACACCTTCGCATATGGATGAGCGGTAGACAAGGTATTCCACGCTTAAGTTGAGATTTCTGAGACAATAGGTCACCGCAGTGAGGAGGCGTTGTGACCGACAGTATTGATGTCAAAACCAATTGGCTTGACCCACAAACGTTGACCGATGTTCGTGGTCAGGTTCCGTTGGTCTATGTCGATGCTGTTCCGGTACGCGTCAACGACATGGGAGAAGTGACCCATGTGGGTATGTTGTTACGCCA
Organism: Acidimicrobiales bacterium; assembly: GCA_030832455.1. Lineage (GTDB taxonomy): Bacteria > Actinomycetota > Acidimicrobiia > Acidimicrobiales > Ilumatobacteraceae > UBA3006. The sequence goes on along the minus strand of JAURJB010000003.1, from coordinate 36,736 downwards.
AGCACCTGACGGTTCAATCAGCCGCACCGTGGTTTCTGGCCGGGTATTGCTTGGTGAACGAATTCGCGAAGCGCTGTTGCGACATCTAGAAAAAGACTTGGGTTCGCTTGCTCTGCCGAGAATTCCTCTCGAACCAGCACCATTCACCGTTGTTGAATACTTCCCCGATCCTTCAATCAGCGGTTTTCATGATCCTCGGCATCACGCCGTCAGTCTGGCGTACGTGGTTCCCGTTTCAGGAGACTGCCACCCAACGCAACAGGCTTTGGATTTGGGTTGGTTCACTCCCCAGCAGGCAACTTCGGCACAAATGGTTAAGGAAATGACCAGTGGTCATGATCGTTTGGTGCGGCTCGCATTGGCATCAGTTGGCCAACTGCCCTAGTCCGTTACACCCTCTATGTGCCGAGATTTTCGGCGCTTTTTCACTACTCGCGTACGGTTTCGTTGATCTGGCGCAGGGGAATGAACGGTGATGCTGTCATTGATGGCAACGGTGATGCCGTCCTGTTCGATGTCTTCGGGTTCGCTTGAGGCTTCAATGACCACTGCTGCTTCTTGTTTTGGTTTCCGACCGAGCAACTTGTCGAAAACGACCATGCCACCAGCCAACATGGCTCCCACTGTTCCGTAACGTTGCGCTGCACGACGAACAAGTTGGTCGTCGGAGTTTTCGGGTTCGTTATTCATGAGATGATCCCTCAAACTACATGGTGGGGTGAATAATCTTTCCTCATGCGTGAAGTTAACTCGGTCTACCGCACCGCAGTCACACTTCGCACGGCGCTCATTGGCAAGCAGACATTGGCTTTCGATGCCTTGGGGTGTGATGGGATCCGTCCGTCCATCGGCCACACCATTGAAGAAGTTCGCACGTTTGGAAAGAATATTGAAATCGTTTGGGATGATGGCGTGGTGTTGCATTCGACCTTTCGGCTCAGTGGATCGTGGCACTTGTATCGACGAGGCGAACAGTGGTCAAAGCCACGCGATCGAGCACAAGTGGTGATCGCAGTATCCGATTGGATTGCTGTGTGCTTTGGTGCGGTCAGTCTTGAAACATTCCGCGACTTTGATCCTCGTCGTCATCCGATCCTTGGCAAACTTGGTCCAAACATCAGCCATCATGATGTGGACATTGAAGAATGCGTTGATCGCATGATGCACTACGAAGATCGTGAAGCGACAGTTTCAGAAGTGCTGTTAGATCAGCGCGTGGTTTCAGGAATTAGCAATGTGTTTCGTTGCGAGATTTTGTGGGCCTGTGAGATTCACCCATGGGCACGAGTGGGCGAACTGAAGCGAGCTGAGTGTCGCGAACTGTTACTCCTGGCGCAGGAGTCGCTGATTGCCCAAATACCCAATGAAATGGCTGTATATGGCCGGCAAGGCAAGTCATGCCAGCGATGCGGCGACCTCATTCGGGTTGCTCATCATGGCGAAGCTAGTCGGGTGTTGTACTGGTGCCCAGGTTGCCAATTAGGGCATCAGCCACTCGTGAGTCCAAACATTACGCCACTGTCAATTGATCGCACACCTGTTTTCGGTGACATACATCCGGCGTCACATATCTTGATGAATGAGTTAACAACAATGCGGGGCGACGGCCAAGACTTGTTTAATTAATTATTCGTTAGTTGCTGAAACTCGACCCATGATTCGGTCGACAGAAATAACAATTGCAACTCGATCTTCGCGTTCCTTTGGTTGACGGTAGCGCTGTGCATAGCGGACACACGCTTCGTTCACTTCGTCGTTGTCGGTAGTGCGTGTTACAAGTCGCACGTCGCCTTCCAATGTGAGCCAACGGCCGCCGTCTACTTGTGAAACAACAGCACGTCCGCCGCGGTCAGCATGCTTTGCTTTTTGAGATGGAGCAAACGTGATGACGCGCACAACGTGTTTGTCTTCGTCGTAGGTGAAGCCAACAGGGACGACGTGAGGCGACCCGTCTTTACGCAGTGTGGTAAGCGTTGCAAGATGTCGCTCGCGCAAAAACTCGAGCATTGCTGGAGTGAGATCGGCTGGAGTCATTAGGCAGTTGTAATTGCGCTGAGCAAGTTGACTCTCGTTGCACGCCATGCCGGATACACCGCCGCCAACACGCCAATAACAAAGGCCATGATCAAAATAGACACGGTTGAGCCAACAGGTACGGAGAAGGACGAAAGCCCCTGGTCACGCAGTGCATACACGATGACCCAACCAAGCCCAACACCAAGCACGATACCCACTACCGCACCAAGCAAGGATGTGATTACGCTTTCCCAGCGAACGGTAGTGCGAACTTGGCTCTTGGTCATTCCAACGGCGCGCAGAAGACCAATCTCTCGTTGTCGCTCAAAGACCGAAAGCAGCAATGTGATGATGATTCCGACAACGGCAATGATCACGGAAAGGAACAGCAATCCGTAAATAAGGCCGAGTAGTTGATTAACCTGACCGGACTGCAAATCAATGTATTCACGCTTAGATAGCAGTTCACCTTGACCGTATTTATCAACTGCTCCTTGAAGGGCAGCACGTGCAGTCACGTCAGAAACACCTGATTCCATTGCGATATACACGCCAAAGTCAAAGGTGATAACCGTTGAGTCTTTAACGAGATCGCGGCTGACGGTGTACTTTCCTGCCAAGTCGTCAAACTCGTAGATGCCTGCAATCGTGAGATTTTTTACTTGGGCGTCCGCAAGTGTGACGTTAATGGTGTCGCCTAATTTGGCGCTGTTGTTGTCGACGTACTTCTGCGAAACGAAAATAGTTTCAGGAGTGAGATCTGCATACGTACCCGAGGTGAGACCAATATCGAGCACTCCCTCAACAGTTGCAGGATTGATGGTGGTCAAGTTCTGACCCCTGTCGTCAATCTTGACAGTGAGAAATCCAATACCTGTTGCTCGTGCTACACCTGGCAAAGCGTTGATGTCATCGGCGAGTGACGGACTCAATCCACCGAATCCGCGTGCGTTGGAATTGATTGCGTAGTCGCCTTTGAATTGCTCGGTGAAGACATCGTCAATCTGAGTACGAATACTGGCTGCCAATGCAGCTACTGCAGTCACGAGTGCAACGCCAATGAGAACGGGCGATGCAGTACGCGCAGTGCGTTTTGGGTTACGTGCACTGTTCTGCCGGGCCATCGTGCCGGTTACACCGCGAAATTGTTGTGCAGGTTTGCCAAGAAATAGTGCGACGGGGCGAGCAATGACTGGCCCGAGTGTGATGGTTCCCGAAAACACAAACAAGATTCCGAGTCCAAGCCATGTATTACTCGCACCATTCGTTACGGCAGTAATCGCTGCTGCACCAAGACCAATGAACACAAAACCCAAGGCGGTTCGTCGACGAGTAAGTGCGACGACCTCAATTGCGGTTTCGCGCATTGCGGCTAACGGTGGCACACGTCCCGCGCGACGAGCAGGCAGCCAGGCCGACGACACCGTGACGATGAGGCCAACAACAACCGTGTTCGCAATGGCTGAACTCGGCACGACAAGCCCACCACTTGGCAAGTCGATGCCTGCGGCCTTCAACAAGGCGCTGAGTGCTTTTGATAGACCGATGCCTGCAACGAGACCAACTAGTGATCCAAATAGACCAACAATGACCGACTCAATGAGCAGCGCACGGGTGACCTGCTTTTTCGAGGCACCGATTGCCCGCAGTAGTGCATTCTCGCGTTGACGTTGAGCGGCGCTGATGGAAAATACGTTGTAGATAACGAAGCTCCCAACACCGAGAGCGATATAGCTAAAGGTCGATAACAAGATGCTGAAAAAACTGAGCGCAGAGCCAATTTGGTCTTGCGATTCCTTGGTGATTTCGGCTCCGGTCAAGGTTTCGGTTTTGTACGAACTTGGGATTACCGCATTCACGGCTTTTGCCAGTTCTTCATCAGATAATGATCCGTCACCGGATATCAAAATGCTGTCGATGAATCCAGGCTTAGCCAGAAACTCTTGAGCAGTAGGTAAATCAAATAGTGCAAATGTTGCACCACCAGGCGAGCGAACATCGCCATAACTGGCGATACCGGCAAGGGTAAATTCGCGACTACCAGCTTGTGCGATGACTTTTACTGTGTCGCCAACTACGAAGCCACCAGACTTTGCGACTGCTTCATCAAGTGCTACTTCGGTAGGGCCAGATGGAAATTTGCCGTCAGTAACAGTCCACAGCGCGCCTTTGAATTCTTCTCCGACGCTGCCAAACGTGGGTGGTCCTGCGCCTTCTGCACCAAGTGGGACGCCATCCTTGCCAACAATGCGGGCAAACGCTTGAATGTCACCTTGCACATCGGCAACACCGGGCACTGCTTCGACTAATTCAATAAGCTCTTGTGGTAATCGTTGACGTTCTTCTGCACCAAAGTCGGCTTCAATCACCTGAGTCGAACGAACATAACCATCAATGTTGCGAAAGACATCACTAAACAGGTTGTCGAATGTTTGATTCAGAGTTGCAGAAAAGACCGCTGTTCCCGAAAGGAATGCGGTCCCTAATATCACCGCAAGCGAGGTGAGAATGAGGCGAGCCTTGCGACCCAAGATGCCTTTAAGCGCAATGCGGAACATGCCTTAGTGACCCAATTTCTTCATGTAATCCAGCACTGTTTCGGGTGTTGGCTGCAAAAGCTCACCTGCGATCTTGCCGTCTTTTAAAAACACAATTCGGTCGGCATAACTTGCAGAAACGGGGTCGTGGGTGACCATCACGATGGTTTGTCCCAGATCATCGACTGCTTTGCGCATAAACGAAAGAATTTCGCCTCCTGTTGTGGAGTCAAGGTTTCCCGTTGGCTCATCGGCGAAAATGATTGCGGGTTGACTGGCAAGTGCGCGAGCAACAGCAACTCGTTGTTGTTGCCCACCAGAAAGTTCGCTTGGTCGGTGGGAGAGTCGATCCTGAAGATGAACCGTGTTGATTACTTTCTGGATCCATTCTTCATTGCCTTTGTTGTTTCCGAGAAGCAACGGAAGACGAATGTTCTCATCTGCTGTCAGCGTGGGCACCAAATTGAATGACTGAAAGACGAATCCAATTTTGTCGCGCCGCAAGCGGGTGAGCTCTTTGTCGTTGAGGTCAGCGATATCGACATCGCCGATGTTGACCGAACCCTTGGTCATCTCGTCAAGCCCCGCCATGCAGTGCATCAGAGTGGATTTACCAGAACCACTTGGTCCCATGATTGCAGTGAACTTGCCGATTTCAAATTGCACCGAAACATTGTCGAGAGCGCGAACTTCGCTGCCTCCGTGACCGTAAATTTTGGAGACTTCGGTGGCGGTTGCGGCTGAGGGGTTATTCATACCCCCAGCCTACGACTGATTTGAACTCAGCAAATTCTCAAATGCTCTATTTACTCAATGTTTACTTAGGTTGCGGCAGCACGCGAAGGTATGGCTTAACGGTCTTCCAGCCACCAGGGAACAAGGTCTTTGCTTCCTCATCGGACACAGCTCCACCAATGATCACATCGTTGCCGTATTGCCAGTTGGCAGGTGTTGCCACCTTGAACTTAGCTGTGAGTTGCAATGAGTCAATGACACGAAGCACTTCATCAAAATTGCGACCAGTCGAAGCGGGGTAGGTGATGGAGAGTTTCACTTTTTTGTCTGGTCCAATGACAAATACGCTGCGAACAGTCAATGTATCGTTCGCATTTGGGTGGATCATGTCGTACAGGTTGCTGACGGCGCGATCTGGATCTCCGATCATTGGGAAGTTCACGGGAGTTCCCTGGGTTTCGCCAATATCACCTTCCCATTTCTCGTGCGATTCAACGCTGTCAACCGATAGTCCAATAACTTTCACGTTGCGCTTGTCGAATTCGGGTTTGATTTTTGCAACGTATCCAAGCTCGGTGGTGCATACCGGCGTGAAGTCCTTTGGGTGGCTAAACAGCACGCCCCATGAATCGCCCAACCATTCGTGAAATGAAATTTCACCTTGGGTGGTGTGAGCGGTGAAGTCTGGTGCGACATCTCCTAGACGTACGGACATGGTGGTCTCCTTTTGAGGGTTAGGACGACACCATACCTAAATCCCGACTATTTTTGTCAACTTTTGCTTAAATCCATTCCGTATGCGTTTTTAAACGCTGCGAAGTAATCGGAATCGTCGTCGGTGGCGGCCATAGCCACCCAGTCGCTATCGGATTGGCGCGCGCGACCCGCAACGATTTCGGGTCCGCCCCACGAACACGCATAGCGCAACTGTGGCGTATCGGTGGTGATCGCATGATGAATCAGTGCGCCGACTTCTTCGGCAGGAGTTGCGTTGGCAATTCCTGCTGCATAAAACGCAAACATACGTCGGTAGTGAGCGTCGTACGCGCCAGTCTGATTTGGGGCGTCAATATTTTTTGCAAAAATTGATGACTTTGTTACGCCGGGTTCGATAATCACAACACGAATTCCAAAAGGCGCAACTTCTTGGGCAAGTTCCTCGCTCAATCCTTCGAATGCCCACTTAGATGCGACATATGGTGCTTGTGCGAGTGCAGCCAATTTGCCAACTACAGATGTGATGTTGACAATGGTTCCACTCTGTTGCGTACGCATCATTGGCAACACATAATGCATGCAACGAACTGCACCAACAACATTGACATTGAAAGCGTCGTGAAACATCTGCGTGGTGCTCTCTTCAACAACACCGTTGCCGCCAATACCCGCGTTGTTGACAAGTACGTCAATGCGATCTGTTGCACGGAAAATGTCGTTGAATCCTTGTTGCACAGAAGAGTCGCTTGCGACGTCTAATTCAATGAGCTCGACAACGACACCGAGTTCGTGTGCGCGTGCTTGTAACTTGGCGGCTTTTTCGATAGATCGAACGGTTCCAAATACGCGGTATCCCTGTTGTGCCAATTGCAATGCTGCGGCTCTTCCAATGCCGGAGTTTGCTCCGGTTACAACGGCAACGGGTGAAGTTGATGAGGTCATGACGCCACAATAAGCGCTCGCCTAGGTGGTCTGCGCAGGTGGGGGGTATCGTCTGCGCATGGTCACAACGTCTCGTTCTGCACAAGATTTACCCACCACACTCGGCGCACTTCGCGCATCGGGTTGGCAGTCCATCCCGGTGAAAGAAGAACTCCGACGCAATGCAGTGGCGCGAATCGCCGCGGGTGAACAACTGTTTGCAGGTGTCCTTGGATACGAAGACACGGTGATGCCACAACTTGAGAACGCATTGCTCGCTGGACATGATGTGATTTTTCTTGGGGAGCGAGGTCAGGCAAAAACTCGAATGATTCGCTCGCTCACAGGTTTGTTGGATGAGTGGATGCCGATCATTGAAGGAAGCGAAATTAACGACGATCCGTACAACCCAGTCTCTCGACATGCGATTGAGTTGGTAGAGAAAATGGGTGATGAAACCCCGATTGCGTGGGTCAATCGAGACAGCAGGTACGGAGAAAAACTGGCAACGCCAGACACATCTGTTGCTGATTTGATTGGCGAAGTTGACCCCATCAAAGTTGCGGAAGGTCGTTATCTCAGCGACGAATTGACGATTCACTATGGGCTTGTTCCACGCACGAATCGAGGAATTTTTGCGATTAACGAACTGCCCGACTTGGCGGAACGTATCCAAGTGGGATTGTTGAATGTGTTGGAAGAGCGTGATGTGCAGATTCGTGGCTACAAAATTCGTTTGCCTCTTGATGTGATGCTCGTTGCATCTGCAAACCCTGAGGACTACACCAATCGTGGTCGCATGATTACGCCACTGAAGGACCGATTCGGAAGTCAGATCCGCACTCACTACCCACTTGAAGTAGATACCGAAATGAACATTGTTCGCCAGGAGGCCCGTCCGTCAAGCATCGGCAACGTGGTGGTGTCATGGCCCAAGTTCATGGAAGAAGTGGTCACAACAATTAGCCACATTGCCCGAGCAAGTAGTCACGTCAATCAACGCAGCGGTGTCAGCGTGCGCCTCTCGGTCAGCAATTACGAAACATTGGCAGCCAACGCCGTGCGCCGAGCATTGCGTATGGGCGAAACCGAAGTTGCACCGCGCATTAGCGACCTCGCTTCTTTGGCGGCATCAACTGCCGGCAAGGTGGAGTTTGAGGCAACAGAAGACGGACGCGAATCAGCAATACTAGAAAACATTATGAAGACTGCAGTGCTTCAAGTTTTCAAGCAACACGTAACGGGTGAAAAAATCCGTGAAGTTGTAGAAGCGTTTGATGCCGGTGTCGTCGTGCACGCAGGAGAAGACGTGGCATCAGTGGCATACGGAGCAATGTTTGGCGAAATTCCTGCATTGCAAAACATCGTTCAACAATTGGTTGGAAGCGATGCGTCGGTTTCGACGGAAGCAAGCGCAGTTGAGTTTGTTTTAGAAGGCTTGCACTTATCGAAACGTCTCAACAAAGATTCTGCTGGTTCGCGCACGACGTACCGTTCACGCGGGTAGGGGCCTGTTAGCCAACAAAAGGGGAGCGATTCCACACTTCGTTGATGTCATAGCGACCATCAATCAGTGGTTCGCCCGCAAGCACAGCAACCTCAATCGGTTGAGCAAAGCCAGGTAGCGAAACAGGTGTATGGGGCACGGTGTACACGCCAACAGGTAAATCGACAGCTTGGTCGAGTGAAATGAGGGTGCCCACACCAGCAGCGGCGTCACACAGTCGCGCAGCCATGTTTGGCGCAGATCCGATGTAGTCCTGTCCTTCGAACAGCATGGTGTCGCCAGTTGCGATGCCGATCCGCAATGACAAAGGGGCGCAGGCAACTGCAGCGTTACGTTGCAGCATCATGGCAAACGTGATTCCATCTTCGGGTTCTACTGCAACAGCCATCAGACCATCGCCGAGGTACTTATCAATTCGCACTCCCTGATGGGAGCCAACTGCCCGAGCCACGCCACGGAAGTTTGCGAGCAGTTGCGCGGCGGCACCATCACCGAAGTTTTCGGTGTAGTCCGTAAATCCAGAAAGGTCTACGAAGATGAACGTTCGCCTGAACCGCATATCTGCCCTCAGCCTAGGGGTATGGTTCGCATATGGCATCTCGGTTTACCTACTCACGTTGGGACGGTACTCAGCGCGGATTCGAGGTTGATGCTGATGCGTTGCTTGATGAGCTTGCTGATGATCTGACCTATCACGGGGATATCAACACGGCGTTGCGCAAGCTGATGCAAAACGGAATGCGTGACGCAGAAGGCAGGGAGATTCCAGGTCTGCGTGAATTAATGAAACGCTTACGAGAGCAGCGACAGCAGATTCAAGAGCGAGGCGACCTAGGCGGCGTGTATCAAGAAATCGCTGACGAGCTAAGCGACATCGTTGACGAAGAGCGTCATGTCGCTGGAAACAACTTCACTCTTGACATGTTGCCAGATGATCTTGCAGGTCGAATTCGTGAGTTGCAGCATTACGATTTTCAATCAAAGGAAGCCGAACGTCGATTCGAGAACCTGATGGAAAAGTTGCGCGAGCAATTGATGCAGCAACAACTTGACAAAATGTCCAGTGCTGTACAAAACATGTCACCCGAACAGATGGCTAGAACCAAAGACATGATGGCTGCGCTCAACAACATGCTCGAACGCCGAAGAAATGGTGAAGATCCTCAGTTTGAACAATTTATGGAAGAGTTTGGTGATTTCTTTCCAGAAAACCCGCAATCATTAGACGAATTGCTTGAAGGTATGGCCAAGCGGATGGCGATGGCGCAAGCGATGCTGAATTCGATGACGCCAGAACAACGTGCGCAGTTGCAACAACTTTCTGATCAATTGCTCGAAGACATGGATTTGCGTTGGCAGATGGATCAACTTTCGCAAAATCTGCAAGGGATGTTCCCTGATGCGGGATGGGGAAAGCAGTATGACTTTTCTGGGCAGGACCCACTTGGATTTCAAGAGGCGATGCAATCAATGCAGGATTTGTCTGACTTGGAGCAGTTGGAAAATCTGATGAAAAGTGCAAGTACTCCGGCAGCGTTGGCCGAAGCCGATATGGACAAAGTGCGTGATCTGCTGGGCGATGATGCGGCGAAATCACTGGATCAATTGTCGAAATTGACCAAAATGATGCAGGATGCGGGCTTAATTGATCAGCGGGAGGGGCGGCTGCAATTGACACCTAGGGCAATGCGCAAACTTGGTGCCAACGCGTTGCGCGAGCTGTTTGGCAAGTTGCGGAAAGACATGGTTGGTCAACATCATGTTGATGCAACGGGAATTGGTCATGAGCGTGCGAACGATACAAAGCCATATGAATTTGGTGATCCGTTTCGTCTTGATCTGCACACAACATTGCGCAACGCACTTCGGCGCAATGGTTCGGGACTACCGATTTCGCTGAATCCGGAGGATTTTGAGATTGAACGGACGGAGCATTCAACACGCTCGTCAACAGTTCTGTTGTTAGATCTGTCAATGAGCATGCCGATGCGTGACAATTTTTTGCCAGCAAAAAAGGTGGCGATGGCTCTGCACCACCTCATTTCGTCCCAATTTCCAAGGGATTATTTGGGGGTTGTCGGGTTTGGCGAAACTGCTCGCGAATTACAACCAGAGAGCATTCCTGAAGTGTCGTGGGATTTTGCCTACGGAACGAACATGCATCATGCATTTACGCTTGCTCGAAGAATGCTTGCGAGGCAGTCGGGGACGAAGCAAATCATCATGATTACCGATGGTGAGCCAACAGCGCACATCATGCCAAGTGGTGAGATCTACTTCAATTATCCCCCTGTTCATGAAACGGTAGAGGCAACACTGCGAGAAGTGACACGTTGTACGAAGGAGCAAATTCGCATAAATACCTTCATGCTTGATGCTGATAATGGCCTTCGCAGATTCATCGAACAGCTCACAAAGATCAATAAAGGCAGGGCTTTCTTCACTACTCCCGACACATTGGGCGACTATGTGTTGGTTGATTTTTTGAATCACAAGCGAACGATGGCTGGACGTCGTTAAGTCGCAAAACCCGAGCGTATTTGCATTTTCCCCGTATCTTTGCCACAATGACATCGTTGTAATTACCTCGGTGTAGGCGCGGGAACGCGACTGGCTGAGGAACTAGGGAGGAATATTTCGTGGAAGAAAGTCATATTACGTTGAGCGCAGATCGCGCATGGCAAGACCAAGCAAACTGCCTCGGTGTAGACCCAGACCTTTTCTTCCCAGAGCGTGGTGCATCCACTCGCGAGGCAAAAGAAGTATGTCGCGGCTGTGTTGTTCGTGGTGAATGTCTTGAATATGCGCTTGCAAACGGCGAAAAGTTCGGCATTTGGGGCGGCTTGTCCGAGCGTGAACGACGTCGTCTTCGTCGTCAGCGTGCTCAAGCAACGCGCAACATCGCTTCTGCGTAATACTTCTCGTTAGCTGATTTAGCTCTGTAGCGATCGGTTTCGCTGCGCAAGTCTCCACTCAATCGTTCGTTCGTTCGACAGATCAAGTTCTGCCCATCGTGAGCGTGGAATTGCTGCAAGCACGCGAGCTGGAACCAGTCCTACGAGTTCAGCGCGATCAATTGGCGCTCGTTGTGCAACAGCGTCATACACCGCCATTGGCCCAGTGATTTCAGGGGCAATGAGGTTCAGACTGACTTGAGCTGACGGGCCAACTTGCAATCCAAGCGATCGCACCGAATCACTACGGATTTCCTTACATATCTGTTTGGCGGTGTCCAGCGTGCAGTCTTTTAGCCAGATGTTGTACGCAACCAATATTGGCCGCGCGCCAACACAAATTGCACCTGCTGTCGGATGTGGATTAGCGGGACCGTAATCGGGAAGTAGATCAATAAATGCGTGTTTACGTATGTAGGGAAGTGTTCGCTCTGGTCCATACAAAAAACACGGAATACCAAGTTCTTCTGATGCAAATTTTGCGAAGTCATTGCGTGCAGAGATCGCATCGTCAAATGTGCTTGGCTCTAACGCAACAAACGGTACGACATCAATTATTCCAACACGTGGGTGAACACCATCGTGTACAGAAATATCAAACATTGAGAGTGCCTCACGTGCGAGTATGCGAGCCGATTGTGTGCCTGCCAGCGTGAAGACGCTTCTGTTGTGATCGGCGTCGCTATGCAGATCGAGGAGGTCTGCTCCGAGAGTGGTGGACAGAGATTGCAGCAAGGCTGGGTTGCCCCCCTCGCTGATGTTGATGACGCATTCGAGCATGTTTCCTGCTTATCGCATCTTGAGCACCCTGTGCTACCCTGTAAGCATGTTCTCCGGTTGGGAAGGTATCGTCGTCATCGTTATCGCTGTCGCTTTGTTTGGCTCGCGCCTTCCAAAGATTGCTCGTAATCTTGGGCAAGCACAGCAAGAGTTCAAAAAGGGTCAATCCGCAGGTGCAAAAGGCACCACGGACGAGACCCCAAGCAACGACACGCCACAGGCGTAGTTGCGCTCTAGCTCTTTGAGCTAACGATTTTCAGACGCGTATTCAGCACGTCGCTTAACAACGCCTTGCGTTCGTTTGCGCCGTATTCGTTGAGTTCGGTATCAAGTTTTTTGCTTCCCGAAAATTCAATGATCGTCTCTTGTTCGCCAACGGTAACGGCCACCTTTTTCACGCGGCCATCGTGGGTTCGGTCTAGTCCAACGGCGACCCGCAGCAACGCCGATAGCGAACGTACGAGGTGTTGGTCGGTCGGGCTGAGGGCCGCGTAAGGAGCGTGATCGAGCTTTGGTTCACTCTTGCGGTGGTAACGCGCAATCTGTGCGATCAGTTCGATCTCGCGATCGCTGAGGCCCACAAGTTCGGAGTTGCGAATGACGTAATACGAATGCAAGTGGTGCTTTGAGTGCGAAATGACGACCCCAACATTGGCGAGAAGCGCTCCGGCTTCAAGTAGACGTCGTGATTCGGCGGGAACATCGAGGGTTTCGGCTAATTGATCGAATAACTGACCAGAAAGACGTGCAACATTTTCGGAATGTTCAATGCGATCATCGCAACGCTCGGCGAGTTGGCGAACGCTGTACATCGCAGGGTCATGGTCATTTGATTGTGGACCTAGTCCGCGCCTGCGTAGCGAATCAATGAGCAAACCTTCGCGCAGCGCGTAGTCGCTGAACATCAATGTTCCAATGCCATACACATCGCAAATTGCTTCAAGAATGATTGCGCCAGCCAAGATGATCTGAGCACGGTTCTTGTCGATACCAAATTTTTTCTGACGCTCTTCAATGGTTGAACATGCGGCAAGCGCCTGCACCACTTCGGCTACTTGAACACGCGTGAATTGGTAGCGATTAAACGTCTTGGGCTCGGGCCGGCCGCTTTGAGCATGAATGATTCGCGCAACAGTTTCAGCGGTCCCTGATGATGCAACGGCAATGTCAAAGCCAAGTTCTGAGATGTCAGGTTGAATTACCATCAGCGTCGAGCGCACAAAGGTTCGACAACTGCCAACGGCACTAGGGTGCAACGATTCGGTTGAGAAAAATCGATCGGTAAGTCGAACAGCACCTAGTTTGAAGCTTCGAGCCAACATTTCTTCGTCATCGCTGCCGATCACGATTTCGGTTGACCCACCACCGATATCGCACAAAAACATCGCCGCTTCCGGTTGACCAATTGCATGTAATGCACCGAGATGAATGAGTCGTGCTTCTTCGACGCCAGAAATGACTTGGATGTCAATCCCGGAGTCCTTCCGTGCACGGCGCAAAAAGTCGCCTTTATTCTTTGCCTCGCGCACCGCACTTGTAGCAACTGCGACGATGTCGGCATTCAACGACTGCGCCACCTGCTGCATGCGCTGCAAACACGTGATGCCACGTTCGATTGCTTCGGCAGAAAGCTCTTTCATTTCTCCTGCACCGTGGCCGATGCGGACGTTCTCTTTTTCGCGAGCGATGACTTCAAAACCTTGGTCAACTATTTTGGCGACCACCATATGGAAACTGTTGGTACCAATATCGAGAGCAGCAATGGTGTCACTGTTCGTCGCTGATGCCATTTTGCGAGCCTACTTTGAGGCATCTGTCGTAATCAGACTGCTTTCACTTCTAGACGACGTCGCTTAGCGATGCGTCGTCTCTCGCGCTCTGAGCACCCACCCCACACGCCGTGGTCAATGTGTTCAGCGAGGGCGTACTCAAGACATGGTTCGGTGACCGGGCAGGTGGCGCAAATCAAACGGGCGCGGTCAACGCCTGCACCATCAGCGGGGAAGAACACTGCAGGAGGAAAATTCCTGCAGTTGCCTTCGCTCATCCACTCGGTAGACCGAATCGCATTGTTCATGGGGTTGGCCTCAACTTAGCCCAAATTTGCCGATATCGTATGGGCTGTGTCAGAAGCAACAGCAGTTACCGAACCATCCCGTGGTCACGCCCGAATCGTCTATTTGGGCCCTGCAGCACCTCACTGGGAGGTCTACAGCAATCATGGTGACGCCAACCTGCTCGAAGAGTTCAGGGCGCGCGTCCTTGCCCGTTTGGTGTTATTGCCTCGAAACGACCCACAGTTCCGTCGCAACCAAGAGCGTGTCAACCGCGACGGCGAGCGCGAGCGCATCAGCGTGGAGTGGGAACTCGGCTACAACGACGCCGAATAGGTTCATCGTGTCGCCTTTGTGCGCAGATGACAAACAGATCTCATGAAAGCCACGGTTCGGTAAACAACCAATGACATCTTGGCGAAATTTCTTCCGTCGCAGGTTTGCAACAAATCCTGTTACTTACGCTTCGGGTATCGATGCACGAATCATCAATCGCGAACTCAGTTGGCTTGATTTCAACGCCCGTGTCTTGGCGATGGCAAGCGACACTGGTGTACCACTGCTTGAACGGTGTCGGTTTGTTTCGATTTTTAGTAGCAACCTGGATGAGTTTTTTCAGATTCGTGTCGCTGCGTTAAAGGGTCAAGTTGAAGGCGATGTTCGCACGGTAACTCCAGATGGCAGAGACCCACTTCAGCAATTGAACGAAATTCGTGGCATTGCTCGTCAGTTAGTGCAGCACCAGGAACGTGTCTGGCTAGATGAGTTAGTACCTGAACTTGCCCGTCATTCAATTCGCACTGCATCATGGCGCGAGATAGATGACGCCGGCCGTACATATCTGCGCGACATCTTCGAGTCACGGGTGTTTCCGGTACTCACCCCGCTTGCAGTCGATCCAGCACACCCATTTCCCTACATTTCAAACCTGGCATTAAGCCTTGCCATTGTTGTTCGCGATCCCAAGTCCGGCGAAGAACGATTCGCGCGAGTCAAATTGCCGCAAACTTTTCCACGTTTCTTTCAGCTGCCCGATTCGTTGACATTTGTCAGCATCGAAGAAGTGGTGAGCGCAAACTTGCCGCGACTGTTTCCGGGAATGGAAATTGTGCAATGCCATGCGTTCCGAGTCACGCGTAATGCCGACCTTTCTGTAGATGACGAAGACGCAGAAGACTTGTTGGTGGCCATTGAGATGGAGTTGCGTCGTCGACGGTTCGGTAAAGCAGTTCGATTAGAAGTTCCTAAGGCAATGTCGGTGGACTTGGTTGCGTTGTTGGTTGAAGAGCTTGAGCTTGAACCCGAAGATGTCGTGCGAAGACAGGCATTTATCGACTTAACCGCCTTGAATCAGTTGGCTAACTTGAATTTTGCTGCGTTGCGACATGAGCCGTGGCCGCCTCTCACGGCTGGCCGTTTACTTGCCGTTGAAGACGGCGAGAGGTCAATTTTTTCGGTCATTCGTGAGCGTCAATTACTGGTGCATCACCCGCATGAGTCGTTTAGCTCATCGGTGGAAACATTTGTGCAGCAGGCGGCGACTGACCCGCAAGTGCAGTCGATCAAGATGACGTTGTATCGAACAACGGGTGACTCGGCAATTGCAAGACATTTGATCCATGCAGCAGAACTCGGTAAGCAAGTAGCAGTCGTGCTCGAACTCAAGGCACGTTTTGATGAAGCACGTAATGTGACTTGGGCTAAAGAACTTGAATATGCCGGTGTCCACGTGACATATGGAATCGTTGGTTTAAAGACGCACTCTAAATGTGTGCTTGTTGTACGCAATGATCCAGACAAAATGCGTAGATACGTTCACATCGGTACGGGAAACTACAACTCGTCTACTGCGCGCCTGTACGAAGATATCGGGTTCTTCACGTGTGAAGACGAAATTGGATCCGATGTTGCTGAACTGTTTAATTTTCTTACGGGTTACGCACAAGAGCCCAACTACAAAGTGTTACTTGTTGCCCCGCGCCAATTGCGGAATCGGATCATTGCTCTCATCGACAAAGAAGCAACATTTGGTGATGCAGGACGAATCACGATCAAGATCAACTCCATTTCAGATCCTGCGGTAATCGAGGCGTTGTACCGGGCAAGTGGCGCCGGTGTAAAGATTCAATTTATCGTTCGCGGCATTTGTTGTATTCGTGCTGGAGTGCTTGGTATGTCTGAAAACATCGAGGTACGTTCCATCTTGGGTCGATATCTCGAGCATTCGAGGATCTACCGATTTGAACATGGCCTAGACAACGATGAGCCACTGCATCTCATCGGCTCGGCCGACATGATGGGACGCAATCTTGACGGGCGAGTTGAGGCACTTGCTCCACTCACACACCCAAAACATCGCATGTGGCTCGACAAGGTGTTGGGATTTTTACTTGATGACACATCAACGCATTTCTTGCTGAACAGCGACAACCATTGGACGCGGGTGGGATCAGTGGCTGATTCGGGTGATGCTCAGAAGAAATTGCATGAATGGGTTGTTGCCACGCAAGTGAGGTAGATCGACTTCGTTCACCTCGTAGTAATCTGAACTTCGCCTCAAGGTAACCCAGAGAGAATAGGTTGGACACGTGGAAGAACTGCGACGTACGTTTCATCAAGAAATCGAAGAGATTCGCCAAGAGGTGCTCGTCCTCGGGCGATCGGTTATTGAGGCAATTCCGCGAGCGACAGCGGTGTTGCTGAAGAGCGATCTAGAAGGCGCCGACTATTTGTTGCAGGCCGACGATGAAATTGACGCTCGTGCGATTGATATTGAGGATAAATGTTTTCAAGAGCTCGCACTGCAGTCGCCTGTCGCAGGTGACCTTCGCCAGTTGGTATCCATGATCAAAATCGCAGGTGAGCTTGAGCGCTCAGCAGACTTGGCTGTCAACATTTGTAAAGCAGCACGCCGCATTTATGGGCACAAGATTGATCCAGAGTTGGCAGATCTCATTGCCAAAATGAGTGAGCAGGCTCAGCAACTGTTTATTTCCACAATGGAAGCATTCGCAGACAACGATGCCGCAAAAGCAGCAGCAATTGACGACATGGACTCGTTCCTAGATGGATTGCACCGCCGTTTCATCGCTGAGATTTTTGAAATTCACGCTCGGGAAGCAATTGATTTGCAAGTTGCCGTGCAGCTAGCGATGGTTGCGCGCTTCTATGAGCGCATCGGTGACCATGCAGTTAACGTCGGCGAGCGCACACGATTTATTGTCACCGGTTGGACTCCCGAGTTGAAGGGTGCTGCAAGGCATCAGGCACGACTCAACGCAACCGGCGAGATCCCAAGGCCGTAACTTTTCGATGAGCGCCGAACTTCCCGTTATCTTCCTAGTTGAAGACGAAGAGGCGTTTATTGAAGCACTCGAAATCGGCTTAAAGCGCGAAGGTTTTCGCGTTCATGTGGCTCGCGATGGAGCCGAAGCATTGGCCATGTTCGATGTAATTAAAGCCGACGTCGTGTTACTTGATGTGATGCTGCCTAAGGTTTCTGGCACAGATGTGTGTCGTGAGATTCGAAAAAAGAGTCAAGTCCCCATCATCATGGTCTCGGCAAAGGGCTCAGAAATTGACACCGTTGTTGGTCTAGAAGTGGGGGCAGACGATTACATCGTAAAGCCCTATCGACTGCGTGAGCTTGTTGCCAGAATTCGAGCTGCTCTTCGTCGTAGTTCATTGACACCTACCGAAATTGATGAAGTGGGGATCGGCACAGTAAGTATCGGTGATGTGTCAATCGACCCCGAACAACATGTGGTGACAGTTCGTGGAACAGTCACCAAATTGCCCCTAAAAGAATTTGAGCTCCTGTACGTATTGATGGCAAACGCAGGTCGAGTGCTCACTCGCGAAACACTGATCGACCGTGTGTGGGGCACTGACTATTACGGCGACACAAAAACCCTCGATGTTCATATCAAGCGTTTGCGCTCAAAAATTGAGCTAGATCCTGCGGTACCAACGCGTGTAGCAACCATCCGTGGTCTTGGCTATAAATATGAGAAAGTTGTTGCATAGCAACTTCACATTCACCACTGTTTCGCCTGACTCGTGTTCACATGATGATGGTTGCCGGCGAGGCTGCACTTGCGGTTTCACTTGCGGACTCACTGTTTTTATCAATTAGTCCCGACGCCGCGCGAAGCAGGGTGTTGTTGTTCTTGGCATTTAGTTTTGCTCCGTTTGTCGTGCTTTCAAAAGTAATCAGTCCGTATTTAGATCAGCTTCCTGGGGGTCGACGGATAACAGTGTTTATTGTTGGCATCCTGAGAGCAATTGTGGTGCTCTCCATGATTCGTTACTTGCAGTCGTACCTGCTATTTCCGTTGGCCTTTGCGTCACTCATTTTGGCCAAGGTATACCAAGTTTCGCGTTCGGCGATGACACCAACTGTTGTTGCAGATGACGATGCATTGATGTCGGCAAACGGTCGATTTGGTCGCTTGACGGGGATCGTTGGTTTTGTTGCTGGCGGGCCGGCAGTGTTGTTGCAGCGAATCAATCCAGATCTTTCGCTACTCATGTCGGCTGGGGCATTTGTCCTTGCAGCCGTGCTGACTTTGAAGCTTCCTCGACATGTTGCGGCGGTAACAAACAAAGCAAGTCGTAAAGAACGCGAAGAAATGGGTGCACCTGAAATCGTTCGTGCTGGTTTTGCCATGTCTTCTTTACGTGCAACAAGTGGATTCATGATGTTGCATTTAGCGTTTTGGTTACGTAATGAAAAGGCAGGACTCGCATGGTTTGCTTTTGCTCTGGCAATCGCATCTGCGAGCACGTTGCTCGCAAATTCAATTGGTGCATCATTGACTCGCAAGCTCAATCACCACGCAATCTTGTTGTCGTCGTTGTGTGTCATCGCAACTACGGGAGTGATTTCGGCATTTGTGGGCAGTATTACCGCAGGCATTGTGCTGGCAGGAGTAGTCAATGGTTTTGGTGCCGTCGGCAAATTGGCATTTGATTCAATCGTGCAACGCCACGCTCCTGATGCAAACCGATCACGCGTGTTTGCCGAGTATGAAACGCGCAATCAACTTTTCCAAGTGGCAGGCGGGCTGATGGCCGTGTTGCTGGTGCCAAGTGGCGCAGTTGGGTTTGCCTGTGTTGGTGCCTATGCCGCGATGACTACCGCGTACTACGCGTTTAAGTATTAGTCGTCAATATCGCGTTGCTCTATATTGAGCCGTGCCAACCACAGCCCAGGAGCATCGAGTTCATTTGGCGTTGGCAGATTGCCAGGGCTGGCAAAGAGGGCCGACAAGCCTGATTGACCCGCGCGCTCGACAACTCCAGCAGCAAATGCGTGTCCGCGTTGCACCTGATCACGAGTAAGTCGTAAACCGAGTAGCTGTTCGACAAAGGTGTCACTTGGTGATGCCTCGACACGCCGTCTGCGTACAGCTTCGCTGATTTGCGAGCTACCACCGAGCAGCGAAGCAGAAACTGCATCGACTGCATGGTCGATGTAACCAATGATCGCAGCGATCTTGGCATCAAGTGCAGGTGCTTGGGCTTCTTGTGAGGTTGAACGAACAGCACCAAGAATGATCGTTGGGTCCGTAAGAAACTTCTGCATCATCGCCATCGGATCGCCCGTTCCTAAATCCATATTGGTAAGCCGGTCCATTAGCGCTTGTGGATTTGGTGAAAAGGCCGCAATGTATGAACTCAGTGCGGCACTTAATGCTTCGCGTATGTGAGGTGATGTCAACACCGCATGCGAAGTAAGTTCATGGATAAGCACCCACATGCGCATGTCGTTTGTCGCAAGGCTCCAATCAGATGCAAACTCATCAACGTTTGCGACCACAATCAACACTTGATCACGTGGTTCGCGTGGAAGTGGCAGGTCGTACTGGCCAAATGTTCTCAGTGCTAATTGGCCAACCATCGTTCCCACAGACATGCCCATCATGGCGGGTGCCATCATTTTGTTGAGAGACGCCATCATGTTGGCCATTGGGTCGTCGTGTAGTGAATCAATTTCAGTTGAGTAAGTTGCAGATGTAGCGCTCAACGACTGAGCAAGTTCAGTAAACAACGGCTTGTACGACTCGAGCGTGTGGTGAACCCACAACGAGCGGTTGACGACAACGACATGTGGATCTTTGCCCACTGATGCAGTGTCGAGCCCGGTGTGGTTACGAACATGAAGGTCGGCAATGGGAACTAATTGTTCGATTCCAACGCGTGCCGCAGGGTCGACATTGGGTTCGCTTGAATTGCCAGAAAGGGCCGTCATCATTGCTGTTTGGCGCGCCACATCCCATTGCAACGGTCCCTGGGAAGCCATTGCCTTTGCCATATCGCCAAAAAACGGCAGGCCAGAAAACGGGTTTTCGTTAGGGCTGTCCGACATTGTTCTCCAGCCTATGCAACACCTCGACTAAGTGGCGAGTGGAAACCACCCATCGCGCGCCGTCAATTTCGACACACCAACCAACAAGTTGTTGCGCGCTGTTTAGCGCGGCTCCGGAACAATGATCATGCAGGGAGTAATCCACAGGCCACATTATTTGAGACTGTGCTTGTGATTGTTTCTTGACACTGGAAATTGCAATGGTTGCGCGGTGCATTCCTTCATGTGGAGATGCAATGAAAAGTTGATCACCTTGTTGAAATTCTGCGAGTGCGGTATTTGGAGGTGCAATTCCATCATGTAGGGACGAGAACTTATGGGTTTTCGTATCTACCGAGTGCAACCATGCGATGTTCGTGTCCTTTTCAAATTCGAGAACCCTGAGTAACTCGGTTTGTCCATTTGCGAATCGAACGTAAACCTCACGGTCTGGCGTGAGATTGGCATTGGTTGCAATGAAGTAGCCGCTCATGGTGAGGGGAAGCGCAAATGCCGTTGATTGGTCAAGAACTCCAATTGAAATATTGGGCTCAGCCATCGTCTCATTCTGGGCAGACATGAGTACCTGCTCGGTTGGCCGAATCTGAAACTGCGCCGAACGAGGGGTGACGACCCACACAAGGACGGACGAGAGCACGACACTGGCGATCGCCGCGACGCTGGCAAGCGATCGAAAGGTTGATGAATTCAGTGTGGGCGCGTAATTGGAATGGCCCGCTTCGTCTGCGAGCTCGCTTGGGTGTCGCCAGCGCCGATCGTATGGGGGCAACGGTGCATTAAAAAAGACTTCACCAGAATGATCGGAGTGATCTTCCGAATCTTCGTGGTGATGCGAATTCGTCACGTGCCGAAGGTTAGTCACACCAACTTCACAAGACACGTCGCCCACCTCGGGTACGCTGAACCTGTGACTCGCCAAAATCTCCACAACGGTGAGACGTGGATTGAGTTGACCGATCAGCCATTGCGCGCCGGAGAGGCATATGACTGGGCGGTTCTTCCGCGATGTGGTGCAGTAGTGCTGTTTTCGGGAACCGTGCGCGACCATTCTGAAGGTCGAACGGATGTCCGAGCGTTGACGTATGAAGCGTACGAAGAAGAGGTCGTGCCTAAGTGCTCGGCTATTGCCGAACAGATGCGTGTTCAATGGCCAGATCTGGGTCGCATTGCCATCCTGCATCGGGTTGGTCAATTGCAACTTGGTGAATCGTCGGTGCTCGTTGTTGTTTCATCACCACATCGACCAGAAGCATTTGTTGCTGCACGATTTGGAATTGATGCGCTGAAGTCAACAGTGCCAATTTGGAAACGTGAAGAATGGGGTGATGGAAGTGATTGGGCGCAAGGTGCACAACACATCACCAATATTGAAGACGTGATGAAAGCGAATCCGTGATGATTAGTGGAATGACTCCGTTATCAATTTTGTTTGCGGCCATCTCGGTTGTATCAGCACTGACCCTTGCGTACCTCGTGTGGCAAGAGGGACAAAAAGTGAATCAGAACAATGGAATGGCTGCGTTTCATCGACATCTTGATGCACTCTCTGACGATTCACGTGCTCATTTGAGGCAGCAATTACAGGAATCTCGCGAACGGCAGCAAGGGCGGTAATGCACTATGGCACGTGACTTAGCAATCGACCTTGGAACCGCAAACACCCTTGTATATATGCAGGGTAAAGGAATTGTGATCAATGAACCCTCGGTGATTGCAGTGAATCGTCGAACGGGAGAGGTGCTGGCAACCGGCCATGAGGCATGGGGAATGATCGGCCGGACCCCTGGTTACATCGTTGCGGTAAGGCCACTTCGCGGTGGCGCAATCACCGACTTTGAAATTACCGAGAAGATGATTCGGTTATTGCTGCAACGCGCAGGCGTGTCTCGCTTTTCGCGTCCGAAAGTGTTGATCTGTGTTCCGTCAGCGATTACAGAAGTTGAGCGTCGTGCGGTTACCGATGCAACTCGTCGTGCAGGTGCAGCAGATGCACAGTTGCTCGAGCAGCCAATGGCCGCTGCAATCGGTGCAGACTTACCAATCAATGAACCTGTTGGCAACATGGTGATTGACATTGGTGGTGGCACAACAGAGACTGCTGTGATTTCACTTGGCGGAATCGTTGCTCTTGAAGCTGTGCGAGTTGGCAGTTTTGATATTGATGCCGCGATTCAAAGCCATGTGCGCCGTGTGCATGGCTTAGCAATCGGCGAACGCACTGCCGAAGAAATCAAGATCAGTGTTGGTAGTGCAATGGCAACTCCGCAGGACCGCGATGCAGAAGTTCGCGGACGCGATTTGGTGACTGGGCTTCCCAAGACAGTGGTTTTGACCGCGCAAGAAATTCGTGAAGCCATTGAAGACGTTGTCGCACAAATGGTTGCTTCAGTGGTTCGCTGTTTGGCTGTAGCGCCACCCGAGCTTTCGCAAGACTTCCTTACGCGTGGCATGTACCTGGTGGGTGGTGGCGCACTGTTGCGTGGGCTTGCCGAACGGATTGAGCGCGATACTCGCGTGCCGGTAAATATGAGCGATCAGCCACTTGAAGCCGTGGTGCTCGGTGCCGGCCACTGTGTTGAGAACTTCTCCGCGTTGCGCGGCATGTTCATGGATAGTCGCCACTAACCGCGCAGAGTTATTTGGCGAGGCGAGTGAGCCCCTCTTGAACAACAGTTACGGCCAGAGTGCCATCTTGGGTGAAGATGTGGCCCTGTGCAAGACCTCGTGAACCAGATGTTGAGATGGATGACTGCTGGTACAACAGCCACTCATCAGCACGAAATGGGCGGTGAAACCACATCGCGTGGTCGAGGCTGGCCATCTGAACCGAACCGTCGGTCCATGCCAAACCATGAGGTAGTAGTGCGGTGTCGAGCAATGTCATGTCGCTTGCATAGGTGACGATGCATGCGTGCAGCACGTTGTCGTCGGGAAGCGTGCCATCGGCGCGGATCCACACTCGTTGCCCAGGCATCGGGTTGCCTTTACGGCGGAACGGGTCGCCGTCAACATAGCGTTGGTCGATAGGTCTTGGACGGTCGTACCATTCGCCAAGTTTTTCTTTATATGGCTCCATCCGTGTTTTGAAATCAGGAAGTGTTTCTGGGTCTGGAGTACCTTCAACCATTGCAATTTGATGCTCGAGACCTTCTTCATGCTTCTGGAAACTTGCATGCAAGTTGAAAATGTCTTTGCCGTGTTGGATCGCAACAACACGACGCGTCGAAAAACTCTTGCCGTCGCGAATGCGATCTACTTCGTACAAAATTGGAACACCAGGGTCGCCGGAGCGCAGAAAGTATGCATGTAAGGAATGCACGTGCCTGCCCGGTTCGTCAATCGTGCGCGATGCGGCAACAAGTGCTTGACCCGCTACTTGTCCACCAAACGCGCGTTGACGGTTTTCATCAGGTGACTGTCCACGAAAAATGTTGACTTCAATTGCTTCGAGGTCGAGCAAGGTAACGAGATCTTGGAGGGGAGATGCCATATCTCTATGTTGCCAGCAAACTGCCCGTGATGCTCATTGCTGTAGCGTTGCTCGTTATGGTCATGCTTGTCGCAGCAATGAAAGAAGTTGCGTTGAGTACCAAAGGATTTATGCCAGAAGATGAGGGAGATGCCTTGTTTTCGGCTGCGGTTGACGCAGGAACGCCTGGGAAGGGCAAACCGTTTGTTGAAATCGGATCGTATTGTGGCCGAAGCACGGTTTGGCTGGGTCATGCAGCAGGTCTGTGTGGCGCAACACTGTTCGCAATTGATCATCACGCCGGTTCTGAAGAGAATCAACCTGGTTGGGAATGGCACGATCCAGCATTGGTTGATCCAGAATCTGGATGCATCAATACATTCCCACATTTTCAAGAAACGATGCGTCGTGCAAGGTTAGAGAACCACGTAACGCCAATCATTGGTGACTCACCGGTTATTGCTACAACGTGGACAGATGAGATTCAGTTCTTGTTTATTGATGGCGGACATGGTCGAGATGTTGCGCGTAATGATTACCTGGCGTGGGCGCCTCACGTGTGTGTCGGTGGCGTGTTAGCAATTCACGATGTGTTTAGTGATCCGGCAATGGGTGGACAAGCACCGTATGAAGAGATCTATCTTCCTGCAGTCAACTCGGGTGAGTTTGTTGAAGTGTCGTGTACTGGCTCGTTGCGCATATTGAAGCGCATCAAGCCAAGCCCTAATCAATAACAGTGCTACTCAGAAAAATGTTCCACGCAGGTGTGGCTTGAGAAATTGCATCGGCGGCAAGAATCACTGCGGCAGCCGTGTAAGCGCTTCGTTCGTTAGCAGGAAACACGATTCGATCCGGATAAACAATCCCGGTGAAATATGAGCCATCTGCATTGCGGTGAGCACGAGTCCACGACAGCAATTCTTTGGCTTTATCCAGTTCGCCTGCAGCAGCGTGAGCAAGTGAGCATTCAGCAGTTTCAGCTGCGGTCACCCAGTCTTCATCGTTGACACAACGCACTCCACGTCCGTCAATAATGAACTCGTCCCATTGGTTGCTGAGGCGTGACTTCGCTTCGGCACCAATGGTTGCCCCAGTGAGTACGGGGTAATACCAGTCCATTGCCCAGCGAAGTTTTGGTTCGAAGACGCTTTGATCGGTGCCAATCAAATGATCAATCGTGTCCGCCGCAGCACGCCACTCGGGTTGACTTTCGCCAAGTACTGCGCCGATGTTTGCTCCGCAGTGCAATGAGTGTCGAATGGATGATGAACCCGTGAGGAGTGAATAATCCCATGGGCGCGAGTCGGTTTCGCAGGCCCACAAAACGGTTCCATCATCTTTGCGCATGCCAAGAACCCAAGTCAGTGCACGTTTAACTGTTGGCCACAAGACACGAACAAACGCTTCATCGCGAGTGATCAGATAGTGGTGCCAGATTCCCGTCGCGATGTATGCGCACACGTTCGTGTCAAGTTTGGCGTCTTCAAGAGTTCCATCAGGCATGTAATAGTTGTGCCAACTTCCGTCTGCACGCTGAATTTTTGCAAGCCAACTGTATGCACGCTGCGCGTGATCGTGCATGCCCATGATGTCAAGGGCCATTGCTGTTTCGACATGGTTCCACGGGTCGCAATGTCCATTCGGAAACCATGGGATCATTCCGCTGGGAAGTTGAAGTTGTGTAATCGTCTCTGCAGTTAACAACAGTTCTTCAGTGCTGATGATCTCTGCGAGTTCGTCGTTTGATTGACCAGGAAAGATCATGATGATCGACCAGGTTTCTGGGAATACACGATGTAACTCTTGCCAAGTACGGGGGCGAGAACCTTTTCTAACGTTCGTGTGAGTGCTGGTGCAGAAATGATGTCCCATTCCAGAAACTTCTTGTACGCGTTAACAAACTTGTTGTCCTCGCGACTTGGCCCCACTGCACAACGAAGCCACCAATATGGAGAGTGCAAGCCATGGGCGCGATGTTCGTCTTGCACGATCAAACCTGCCGCGCGAAGTTTTGCTTTCAGTTCGGTTCCCGAATAGATACGGACGTGCCCACCTGGGACGAATGGAGCGTGATATTCATCTGACAGCATCCAGTTGATTTTTTCAGGAAACCACGAAGGCACGGTGGCAGCAAGCACTCCACCCGGCTTCAGCACGCGTGAGAGTTCGCTCAGTGCAGCAACGTCATTTTGAATGTGTTCGAGCACCTCGGAAGTAACAATGCAATCAAACGTGTTGTCGGCAAATGGAAGTCGGGTTGCGTCACCACGTAATACTGCAACCAAGTTTTCGCGCGAGATTTCTCCTGCCTCGTACATTGCAGCAAATGTTGCACGAGTGACCGTAGTTTCTTCTTCGGCATAGTCGAGTGCAACGACACGCGCACCACGACGAGCTGCCTCAAATGCATGGCGGCCAAAACCCGCACCTGCATCGAGAAACATCGAACCAGGCTCCACCGGAAGTTTGTCAAAACGTACAGTCAACATTGATTATTTTGCGTCTCTCTTGCGTAGTTTTTCGGCGTTGTGTGGCATAGATAGAACTTCACGATATTGATCAACGGTGAGTTGTGCGCAGTGCTTCCAGCTCCAACGTTCGACAACACGAGTTCGTCCTGCGAGTCCAATGCGGTTGCGTAATTCGGCATTGTCTAAACCACGACGGATGCTTGCGGCTAACGCATCTGCATCCCCAGCAGGGCACGACAGCACGGTGTCGTTATCTGCTCCCGTTACCTCAGGGAGTGCGCCGCCAGTTGTTGCCACGAGGCAAATTCCTGTTGACATTGCTTCAATCGCAGGAAGGCTGAATCCTTCGTACAGGCTTGGTACTACAGCAAGTTCACTTTCGGCATACAGCTCAACAATGCGTTCATCGCTCACTCCAGAAACATGAGTTATGCAGTCGGTCAGACCAAGTTTGCGGATCAGGTCTGCATTGGCGCCTTCTCGCGGGCGACCGATAATGGTGAGGTGAACGTCGCGCTCCGTGCGGATCTTGGCGAGTGCTTCAAGCAAATACGACAAACCTTTTAACGCAACATCTGCAGAAGCAGTGGTGATGAGGTGACCAGGTTTACGGGAAATATGAGGAATCGGTGTGAACAAGTCGGGATCGACGCCAACAGGAACAAGCTTCATGCGATCAAGTGACACCTTCATGTCGGTATGAATATCGGCGATGGAGTTTTCGCTGACCACCACAACACGCGGCATTTTGCTTGCAACTTTTCCTTGCATGTTGACAAATGAATACCATCGGCGAATCGCCTGACGCTTAAACCAC
This sequence comes from Acidimicrobiales bacterium, assembly GCA_030832455.1. Classification (GTDB taxonomy): domain Bacteria; phylum Actinomycetota; class Acidimicrobiia; order Acidimicrobiales; family Ilumatobacteraceae; genus UBA3006. The sequence goes on along the minus strand of JAURJB010000003.1, from coordinate 9,388 downwards.
GTCTTGGTGTGTTCCATTTCAAGTTTGCGATCTTTGGTGATCGGATGATGCAGCGTCACGATAGTGGGAATCAGTTTTTCAATCTTGAGAATTCCATATCCAAGACACTGGTTGTCATGAACCAAATCAAAATCATTCACGCGTTTGCTCAGTTCGTTGTAAGCACGAATGCTGAACGCGCGCGGCTCACCAAATGTTCCTTTTAGGAATTGAGCCGTCTCGACAAAACTTGGCCAATCCTTGATCTCCCAATATGCGGGGAAGCGACCGGGGTATTGATCATTAAAAATGTCGAGGCTTGGAAGTTTGTGCAGCGGGATGCGAGGATCAAGAACGGGGTACGGTTGGCCACCGAATACTTCAACATGATGACCAAGATCAACGAGCGCCTTGGTGAGATGTCGTGTGTATACGCCTTGCCCGCCAACATGGGGCTTGCCGCGGTAGGTGAGATAGGCAATCCGCAATGGGCCGTTGGGGTCAAACGGCAATGGCATAAGGATTTCAGCCTACCTGCGAGTAACTTTCGACGGCTTACGTGAGGGAGTTGTGTTTCCGGCCAAGAAATACCAGCGAACCAAGCGTTGCCACCATCACCATGATGAAGGGAAGGTCACCGAGATTGGAATATATGGTTCGGCCAGTGCGGAGCGGAATTTCACGAATCAGTACACGTTGTTCGCTGACACCGGTGCGGTCATAGACCTTTCCAGTAGGTGAAACGAATGCAGAAAATCCTGTTGGCGAGATCTGCACCAACCAGCGTCCATTTTCTATTGCACGCAGACGCGATGATGCAACTTGTTGCGACTGCAAAATAGTTCCTGTGTAGCTCGAGCCATTCGTTGGATTGACAAGCATCGAACCACCCGCTTCGACTCCCTCGTTTGCACGACCGCTGAAGAACACTTCCCATGAGATGGCGACTCCAATAGTTGTGTCGGCAACGCGCAGTTGTGCGACGTCTGACCCCGCAAGCGCATCACGCGGGATGCGATCAACAGGAGCGCCGAGTGTTTCGAGCAAGCCGCGTAGTGGAACAAACTCTCCAAAGGGCACGCGTCGAACTTTGTCGTAACGGTCGCCCAACGTGCCATCTTCATTGACGACTACTTGGGCGTTAGTGAAGTACTGCCTGTTGAGATCCTCGGTGATTCCCACAACGAATTGGGCATTGAGCCTTGCTGCTTGTTCGGCGACCTCAATGCGTTCTTTGCTGTCGTAGAAATTATCGACATCGATCACGTTTTCTGGCCAGATCACCATGTCGAGATCGGTTGCCATGATTTGGCGAGTGGCAGCAAGATGACGATCAACGACATCTCGAGAATTTGTGTTGATCGCTAATGTGCCTTGTGGGCCACCACCTTGTACGGCGGCGACATTGCGTGTCTCGCTGGTGTCGCTACCGCGCGGAACGATGTGTGAAACGCCGATTGCGAGCGCAACGAGTGTGATACCGGTTGCAAGGTGGATTCGTTTTGGTGCGACGACAATTTGTGAAAGCGAAAAACCTAATTGCAAAACAACCCAACTGAGAAGCAGTGGTCCACCGATGCGAACGACTCCGACGAGTGGTGAGCCAGATTGCGAAATTGCCAGCGATGCAAGTGGAACTCCACCGAATGGAAATGAAAATCGGATGGTTTCTGCGAGTACATGTGCAAGAGGAAGGGCAACGATCGGATACATGCTGCGAGAGCCAATCACTGATGCAACACCATGAAACGACGCAAACAAAATGACCGCAATCACATATCCGGGTGGTGTGAGAAACCACATCCAACACATTCCCGGCGCAAACCACCCAAAGGCAAACGCTGTGCCAAGCCAAAACTGTGTACGCGAACGCGTGACAACCTTCATGGTGAGCCGAGCAAACACTGCAACACCAATCAATGCAAGAGGCCACCAACCCCACGGCGGCAGGCTGAACGCCACCAGTGCGCCTGCGCCAAGCGAGGCGAAGTAACGCGCGCGATTACTGCGAGGAATCATGCGTCAATCTTGGCAAGAACGCGTGCCGCCGAGCGGTGTGCATCGGTAATGCACGAGGGGATACCGATCCCGCGATAGCTGGCACCTGCAAACACCACACCCGGTGCGGCTGCGTCAAGGACATGCTCAAGTCGGTCGACTGCATCGAAATGGCCAGGTCGATATTGAGGAAATGACTCCACCCAGCGAGTGATGCGGACATTACTTGGGACGATGTCGACACCCGTTTGCCAATACACATCGGCAAGAGCAAGTTTGAGCAACGCATCATCATCAAGATGATGCATGGGCAAGCCGTCTCGGCCAAGCGAAATACGCAACACCATCGAATTGTCTGGTGTCTGGACATGTGACCATTTGTTGGAAGCAAACGACACCGCTGTGACTGCGGTTTGGTTTGGTTTGGGAACGAGGTATCCGCTTCCCGTGAGATGCTGGGGCCACTGATTTCGTGGAACAGTGAGCGCAATCATGATAACTGAAGCATGTTCACGCGCAGCCAAATACGTGGTGGCTTCTGTGCTGAGGGTGCGAACTAGTTCGGCACTATGTCGGGCAGGCGATGCCATGATGACCGCATCGCACAACACGGTGCCGTCATCGGTTTGTACAAAGTACTGACCTCGTTTTGGTTGTTCGATTGCGCGGACAGGTGACGAGAGTTCGATGACACCCCCGAGTTGTGTGATGTGATCAGCAATTGCTGTCGCAAACGAATGCATGCCCGTAAGAGGGGCGGCAAAGATTGGTCCAGTTGATGTGCGCTTTGCGAGCGCATCGCGAACTGAACTCATCAAGCTTCGTGGTTGTGCAAGTAAATCGGCAATCTGGGGCATGCCTTTCACACTGAACGCGTCGGTGTCGGTTGCATAGATGCTGCCAACAAGGGGATCGACAATCCGTTCAAGCACTTGGTTGCCACAGCGAGCACGAATTGCAGCGCCGAGGTTGTCGGTGTTTCTGCCGATGCGTTGCGGAAGCAAAGGCTCAAGTGATGCACGAAATTTTCCCGACGTGCTCAAGATAGGTGTTGACCACGCAGATCGAACAGAACCGGGAACACCGAGCATGGTTCCGTGCGGAATGGGTTGCAGCGTTCCTTGCCAGATGTATGCCTCACCGGTTGCCGGTGAAGTGAGTACATGTTCTAGGCCAACGTCTTTGGCCAACTCAATCGCTGCAGGGGTGCGGGTAAGAAACGCATCGGCAGATTCATCAAGTGCTGCAATGCCGGCAAATGGAGATGCATGAATTACACCGCCAATGCGGTCGTGTGCCTCAAAGATGGTGACTCGCGGTGGGTGTGGTTCACGCAACAAACGAAGTGCCGCACTGAGTCCGGTGATTCCGGCCCCAATAACAACGACATGCTTGTCGATCATGTAGCCGATGCAGCAATGACTCGATCGGCAAGAGCAGCCATCACGAGCGGATTGTCATTGACGCACGCTGTTCGTGCAAATGCAAGACCATGACTATCCGCGCGATGTTGTGCCTCAATGTCTAAGTCGTACAACACCTCAAGGTGATCGGCAACGAACCCACACGCACTAACAAGAACGGCATCTGCTTGCTTTTTTGCAGCAATGTCGTCAATGACATCAAGAATGTCGGGCCCAATCCATGGCTCAGGAGTTCGTCCGGCTGACTGCCATGCAATTGCCCAATCTTCACCCTCGCGTAAACCAATGCTGTTCGCTACTGCCGTTGCGGTGGCGTGCAGTTCATGCGGGTATGGGTCTCCACCGTCAATAATGCGCTGCGGCAACGAGTGGGCGGTAAACAACACACGGGTGCGTGCTGGCAATTGAGCTTTCTTTGCGGCCATGTCGGATGCAAGAAAGTTGACGAATGCAGGTTCAGTAGCCCACGATTCGATGCCGATTACCTCAATGTTGTGTGGCTCGGCAGCTGCTGTAGCCCGACCAACGTATTGACCAATTGAGTACGAAGAAAAGTGTGGCGCAAGCACGATCGCAATGATTTTCTTGATGCCCTGTTGCGCAATGTCGTTGACTGTTTCTTCAATCATTGGGTGAGCATGCTTGAGTCCGAGTTGCACATGAAACTCTCCTGGTGAGCGCTCATTGAGTGCATGTTGCAGGGCATCGCGTTGTGCTTCGGTTCGTGCTGCAAGCGGAGAGATTCCTCCGATTGCGTCATATCGAGCGGTGAGGTCGGCGAGTTGTTCATCGGTTGGCACTCGGCCTCGACGAATATCGGTGTAATAAGGAAGAATCTCTTCGGTGCTGCGAGGTGTTCCGTATGCCATCAAAAGCACTGCGGTTGTGTTGTTCATGTAGTTACCGTTTCGTGTTGTTGTGTACGTGTTCAACAATTGCAGCGAGCACGTCGGGGTTCGTTAGTGGCTGAACACCATGTCCGAGATTGAAAATGTGACCAGGATGTCCGCCGTTATCAGCAAGCACTGCATCGGTTCCTGCAAGTGCAGTGGCGATATCGCCTAGTACGAGCTCGGGATTGAGGTTTCCTTGCACGATGGTGTCGGCGCCAAGACGGCGGCGTGCATCACTGATTGATGTTCGCCAGTCGAGTCCGACGATGTTTGCTCCGGCTTCCTTCATCATTTCAAGAAGATGATCGCAACCGAGACCAAAGTGAATTCCTGGTGCATGTGGATGCGACTGCGCGAGTTGGTTGAACACAAAAGTTGAATGGGGGAGCACCATGAGGCGGTATTCATCACGAGTGAGCGTGCCGGCCCATGAATCAAACAATTGAAATGCTCGGGCACCAGCATCTAGTTGGCTTTGAATTGAAGCAACAGAGTGTTCGGCAATGCGTTGCATTAATGAATGCCACAGCGCTGGCTCGTCGCGCATCATCTGTTTTGTGATGAGGTGGTCGCGACTCGGTTTACCTTCAACGAGGTAGCTGCCTACGGTAAATGGGGCTCCAGCAAACGCAAGTAATGGAACACGCAATTCGGCTGCAAGCATGCGGACGGTTTCAAGCACGTACGGGGTGTCGGTTTCCGGTTCGAGAGGTCGCAGGCGTTGCAAGTCGGATGCAGTGCGAAATGGATGTTCGGCAACGGGGCCTGTCCCAGGAGCAACGTCAATGCCAAATCCAACTGCATGAGCGGGAACCACAATGTCGCTATACAACACTGCGGCATCGACGCCGTATCGAGCAACAGGTTGCAGCGTGATGTCTGCGGCTAATCGGGGTTGTTTGATTGCATCCAAGATGCTTCCTTCGCCACGTACTGCGCGATATTCGGGAAGGCTGCGACCTGCTTGGCGCATGAACCACACCGGTGTGTGTTCAACGGGTTTCCCCGTTGCAACATGGAGAAACGCGGTGGGGGAACTTGTTGCCGACATAAATGCTCACGCTACCTGTTGAGCATTGCGTCAAGCCGAGCCACGCGATCAATTGCCGGAGGATGTGACAACAGCACACGCGACAAAAACTTTGTCGGCACGGTCTCTGGGGTGTGGTTAATCACGCGTGTGAGGGCGTAGCGAAGTTCGGGACCAAATCCCATGGCATGTGCGCGTTTGTCGGCTTGAAACTCTGCGCTGCGTCCGACAATTTCGCCAAGTGATTGCGCCATCAAAAATCCAATGAGCAAGATTCGAGACAAGCCTGTAAGTACAACATTGACTAGCCACCCAATCAATTTGAACGTTGGGTATTCGTCTTCAAGTCGTTTGGCGATACTGACACCGATGTCGCGCACGTGCATTCCAATTTGAGCAAGACCCAGGATCGGCAAACTCATCCATTGCGAAATGGTGAGCGCAACGGTGTGTCCACCAAGATGATGGCAGAGTTCGTGTGCGAGTACTCCTGAGAGTTCATCTTCTGTGAGATGTTCAATGGCAAATGAAGAAACCACCAACATATGACCACCACATGCAAATGCATTGATGTCATCAATATCGGCAACTGCAAGCACGAACCTGTTGGGTCGTATTGATCCGCGCTGCTCGACGGTCTTCCATGCTGGTGTGAGGTTGGCGCGTTCTAAGTCGGTGGGTTGGCGAGCACCGAGCATCCGAACAAACACAATTCGTTGCACGGGGCGAGAAAACAGCACTATGCCGAACAGAAAAACAGCGACTGCGAAAAGAATGAACGGCACATCAAAGAGCAGAGTGAATGGAATCCACAGCAACGCAACAGCGCCAAGCCACACCGGGAATAGAGCAATTACGGGAGCGAAAGCGGTGACAGCCGAGTATTCAACTTTGCGCATTGACGAAGTCACCACTTCATTCAACCACCACGTCAACTATGGTCATCTTTGAAGGAGGAATGTCTATGACACACGCGGTTATTCCAGGTGCAGAGGCTTGGTCACACGTTGGATCGGGCGATGTTGGGGCCTTGGTGATCCATGGCTTTACTGGCAATCCCTCATCAATGCGCGAAGTCGCCGAGGTGTTCGGTGCCGCAGGTTTTCATGTAGAACTACCGCGCTTGGCGGGCCATGGAACCACTGTTGAAGAAATGATGGACACTCGGTGGGCTGATTGGACGCGTGATGCAGAGCAGGCGTTGGCGCAGTTGCGCACACGTTGTTCTAAAGTTGTAGTTGTTGGTCTATCAATGGGTGGTGCAATCACGTTGTGGTTGGCAAGTCGCCACGCCGATCTGTCGGGAATTGTGTGTATCAATCCGACAACAAAGTCTTCATCCCAAAAACTATTTGGCGCTCGACTTGCCGTAAAAATGGGAAAGAAATCACTTCCAGCAATTGGTAGTGATATCGCAGACCCGGCAGTGAAAGAGAGTTCGTATGACGCAACTCCACTTGCTGCTGCTGTGTCGCTATTTGCAGATGGGCTGAAACCGCTTTCTAAAAAATATCCTGAAATCACAATCCCATTACTACTCATCACATCGACGAATGACCACGTAGTGAATCCACAAGAAAGCGCGTTTCTTATGATTACATATGGAGGAACGGCAGAGCAGGTGATGCTTGAACGTAGTTTTCATGTTGCAACACAGGACTATGAAAAAGATGTAATTCATGCACGGGCTCTTGAGTTTGCAAAGAAAGTGACTGCATAGGTGATGTTGCTTGCATCGATTCCAAGCCCAAGTAGCGGCGCACTCGATCTTGGCCCAATAAGCCTGAATGCATATGGAGCCATGATTGCTCTTGGCGTGATTGCAGCAGTATCACTTGCTGGTCGTCGTTTAGACAAAAGAGGCACAGGAACACGTGACGATATGAGTGCGATAGCGCTGTGGGGTGTGCCTGCAGGTGTGATTGGTGCTCGTTTGTATCACGTGATTACTGATTGGCAACTGTTTCGTGATCATCCCGAACGCATCATTCAAATTTGGAAGGGTGGATTGGGAATTTGGGGTGGCATCGCAGTCGGCGTTGTTGTTGGACTTTGGGAGGGCAAGCGCCGCGGAATTTCGGCAACTGAATTGTTGACTTGTGTTGCGCCAGCGCTTCCCCTTGCACAAAGCATCGGTCGTTGGGGCAATTGGTTCAATCAAGAACTGTTTGGTCGACCAACGACCTTGCCGTGGGGATTAGAGGTTTCCGACTTTCACACGAAGGAAGCGGGATATCCAATTGGCACATTGTTTCATCCAACATTTTTGTATGAGTCATTGTGGTGTCTTGCACTTGCAGGATTTTTGCTCCTGATAGACAAAAGGGTTCGTCGACCGGGTTACCTGTTTTTGTATTACACAGCGGGATACACGTTGTTTCGTTTTTTCAACGAAGGCTTACGAATCGATCCGGCGAACTCTGCAGGTGGTTTGAGGCTGAATCAGTGGGTATCGATTGCAGTCTTTGCCGTATCAGTTGGCGTGCTGCTTAAACTGCAACGAACCCAATCAGAATTGCCCGCTTAACCAATAGCATTAAGGGTTGTGAGCACCCAGCCGACAGGTTCAAACCCAGCACGAATCACTTCTGAAGTGGTTGCCAAGGTTGCCAAGTTGGCAAGTTTGCAGCTGAGCGAAGCCGAACTTGAGCTGATGACCAGTCAACTTTCGGGGATGCTGGATCACTTTGCCGACATCGACAAGCTCGATCTTTCCAATGTGGCTCCGCTTGCTCAGCCGTTTCCATTGAAGAATGTGTTTCGTGAAGATGTGGTCGTTGCGGGTCTTGACCGCGATGAAGTGTTGGCCGCTGCACCTGCAGCAGAAGATGGTCGATTCAGAGTGCCGCCTTCATCTGGGCTGGGTGAGCAGTAATGACACAACATTTCGCAACAGTTGTCGATATCGCTCGTGATATCGCTTCGGGTACCACTACTGCAGTGGAAGTATTAGATCAACATCTTGCGCGCATCAACGAACGTGAACATGACATTCACGCGTTCAACTTGGTAACCACCGAACAAGCACGCGCTACTGCTCAACAAGTTGATGCCGATATCAAAGCCGGCAAAAAGCTAGGCCCGCTTGCAGGCGTACCGATTGCGCTGAAAGACAACATGTGCACGCGTGGTATTGAAACCACGTGTTCGTCAAAGATTCTTGAGGGTTGGAAACCGCCATACGACGCAACGGTGGTCACACGGTTGCAACAAGCCGGTGCAGTCATGGTCGGCAAAACCAATCTTGACGAATTTGCAATGGGTTCAAGCACCGAAAACTCGGCGTTTGGTCCAACAAAGAATCCACTCGACACATCGCGCGTGCCAGGTGGCTCGAGTGGCGGAAGCGCTGCAGCAGTTGCTGCTGGCTTTGCGGCAGCAAGTTTGGGTTCAGATACTGGTGGAAGTATTCGCCAGCCAGCATCGTTGTGTGGTCTTGTTGGTGTGAAGCCAACGTATGGACTTGTCAGCCGTCAAGGAATCGTTGCGTTTGCGAGCAGCCTTGACCAAGTTGGTCCATTCACGCACACGGTCGCTGATGCTGCATTGATGATGGAAGTCATTGGTGGCCACGACCCGCTCGATTCCACTTCATTGCCGCAGCCAACGCCTTCGCTTACCAGCGTGCTTGGTCAAGGCGTGAAAGGTATGCGCATTGGTCGTCTTGCCGACATGCCCGACGGATGTGAGCCCGAGGTTCTTGCCCGAATGGATGCCGCGTATGTAGCACTGCAGGCAGCAGGCGCAACCATTGTCGATATCGCGTTGCCATCGTTGTCGTATTGCTTAACCGCGTACTACCTGGTTGCTCCTGCGGAAGCCAGCAGCAACCTGGCGCGTTACGACGGCGTGCGTTACGGAATGCGTGTCGAAACCACCGACTTGCATTCGATGTATGGCGCAACACGCGCTGCAGGTTTTGGTGCAGAAGTAAAGCGTCGCATCATGCTCGGAACTTACGCGCTGTCAGCTGGATACTTTGATGCGTATTACGGCAAGGCGTTGAAGGTTCGTCGCCTCATTGCTAACGATTTCGCTGCCGCCTACGAAAAGTGCGATGTCAT
>JAURJB010000039.1 GCA_030832455.1 Acidimicrobiales bacterium | reverse complement strand
GTATCAGCGACACGGTCGCCATCATGCTGCACAAGTTGCCAATGTGATCACCTATCGAGCAAAGTCGGCAGTGCGCGACATGGCTCGGGCGTTGGGGTTTGCTCCGGGGCAACAAGACGCATGGAGCAAACAAGTTGATGCATGGGGGAAAGCGGGGGTTTCGGTGAGTGGTGATGACCACACCATTCCCGATCAGGTGTTGCTGCTTGCCGAGCAAGTGCAAGATGCACCGCGCCATCTAGGTATTCATTCGGGTGGCATGGTGATGTGTGATCGGCCAGTGACTGAAGTGTGTCCCGTGGAGTGGGGTCGCATGGAAGGGCGAAGCGTGTTGCAGTGGGACAAAGATGATTGCGCTGCTGCTGGTCTTGTCAAGTTCGACTTGCTTGGTCTTGGCATGTTGTCGGCGTTGCACAATGCGGTTGACTTCATCGCAGCGTTTCGCGGTGTGAGTATCGATCTGGCCACCATTCCACAAGAAGACGAGGTGTACGCAATGTTGTGTCGAGCCGACACAGTGGGCGTATTTCAGATTGAGTCACGTGCGCAGATGGCCACGCTTCCACGTCTAAAGCCTCGCCGTTTTTACGACCTTGTTGTCGAGGTGGCGCTAATCAGGCCAGGGCCGATTCAGGGTGGCTCAGTGCATCCATACATTCGTCGACGTAATGGGCAAGAGCCAATTACGTATTTGCATCCATTACTCGAGAACAGTTTGGGAAAGACCCTCGGTGTTCCGTTGTTTCAGGAACAGTTGATGCAGATGGCGATAGATGTTGCAGGTTTTACTCCTGGCGAAGCAGATCAGTTGCGTCAAGCAATGGGATCAAAACGTTCGCAGATGCGCATGCAACAACTCAGCCAACGTTTGTATGCCGGCATGGCCGAACGCGGAATTCGGGGCGATGTTGCCGATCAAATATTTATCAAAATGGCGGCATTTGCAAGTTATGGGTTTCCCGAGAGCCACTCGGTGAGTTTTGCCTACTTGGTGTACGCATCGGCATGGATCAAGTTGCACGAACCTGCAGCGTTTTATGCAGCACTACTCAATGCGCAGCCGATGGGTTTTTGGTCGCCGCATTCGTTGGTGCAAGATGCAAAGCGCCATGGCGTGGTGGTCAACCCACCCGATATCAATGCGTCATGTTCCGGTGCAACACTCGAGCATGATCCACGCTCTGCAGGCGGTTTGGCATTGCGGCTGGGTATCAATTCGGTTCGCGGGTTGAGCGATGGCGTTGCGCAGGCGATTGCCAGCAACCGTCCATTCACGAGCATGGAAGACGTTGTGCGCAAGGTTCCACAACTTCATATTGGACAACTCGAAGCACTTGCTACGGCTGGCGTGTTCACTCAAAGTTTTGGTCATCAACGTCGTGACGCGTTGTGGAGTGCTGGTGCAGTGATTCAATCGCGGCCGGGAACACTCGACGGAGTCACAACAGGCATCGAGTCGCCGTACCTGCCTGGCATGCAACCGATGGAGGAAGCCGTTGCTGATTTATGGGCGACAGGGGTGTCAACCTCTGGGCATCCCACCGAGTTTTTGCGTATCGAACTCGAACGAATGGGCGTTGCAACAGCGGCTCAGCTTCCTCGGCGTGGTGCACAAGGCGATGAAAAGGTGGTCGTTGCCGGAACCGTGACGCATCGGCAGCGGCCGATGACGGCGCAAGGGGTGACGTTCATCAACCTTGAAGATGAAACCGGACATATCAATGTGGTCTGTTCGGTGGGGTGTTGGGCTCGTTATCGAAAGGCTGCTCGAGGCGCAGGAGCATTACTTGTTCGCGGAAGATTAGAGGTGGGTGATGGCGGTGTGATCAATGTTGTTGCCGAACATATTGTGCCGTTACGTATTGCCGCACAGGTTGCTGCACGGAATTTTCGTTAACTACTCCGCAGGACGTTCGTTCAGTCCGTCATTAAACATACGGTAGGTCTCGTAGATGTCTTTGCATTTATCGCACAGTGGAAGTTGCTTCGGATCGCGAGACGGAATCCATACATGACCGCATAAGGCTTCGAGTGGTGTTCCGTAGATACGAGCCTCAAGCACCTTGCTCGCTGCGTCTTCGCCAGGTTCGGTTTTCACAATGTGAGCCATTGCCGGTTCGCCCGTTTCCAGCACCTCTTCAGTAATCGGCTTGGTAGTTGCAGGCCTGGTCTGAAGAGGTGTTGGGGTACTCACGGTTCCTACACTAGAGCTATGCCTACCTATGAGTTTCGTTGCAAGAGCTGCGACTCGGTTTTTGAAGAGCGTCGCTCGATGTCTGAAGCAGATTTGCCGGCAACATGTCCCGAAGGACACGACAATGCAGTGCGCTTGTTAAGCGTGTTTGCATCAGTTGGTGGTGCGAGTGCGCCACAAAAGGCAACGCCGCGCCCGTCAGGTGGTTGCGGATCTGCTTGCGGTTGCCACTAATTGTCACAACTCACCAGCACGTGCACTGATGTGGTGCACCCCGCCACAACTGACAACAATCCATTGACGAAGCTCGATGCCTGCGCGTTGACAATGCTGTTGCATCTGATGGAAGTCTGCTGCATCGGTTGATTGAAGTGGGTCAATTGGCCGAACGCTGGCGATTGCAATGCTGGTGGCCACATCGGTGGTGCTGCATAAGCCAATGAGCTGATCGATAAGTGCAGAACATGATGTTGGGGTATCAAATGAAAGCAATCCAATTCCGCGTTGCTTACTATCCATAAGCAAGGCAACAACTTCACTGCGCAGTGGTCTGCGAATTGCAAGTGAGAACACTGCGAGCATGTCTTGATGAGTGGAGATTGGGTCGAGATGGGCTCGCGGGAGCCGAAGTGGTGTTGTGATCGTGTCGAGCACGGTTCCTCCTAAAACACTGGTGCGTAGGGGGAAGCGAGGTGACGTTACAACGAGGGTGTAACAGCAATCAGAATTGCAACTGCACCAATTGCAAGCGGAGCGGCGTATTCACTCCATCGTGGCAAGCGCCATTGCGCTGGTGCCAGTACAAACACACCGCACAATGCACCCGCAATTGCTCCACCAATGTGCCCGCCGACAGAAATATTGGGGAGGGCAAAAGTGAATAACAAGTTGATGGCAAATGTTGCGCCAAGCCCGGTTTGCATTGGGTTTACGCCGCGTTGGCGCATGCCGACAACAGCGGCCGCCATCATTCCAAACACCGCGCCCGATGCACCTCCGGTAAGTGCGGTTGGGCTGACGACGAGCGCACCTGCTGCACCACCAAGAAGCGACACCACATACACGAGTGCAAACTTGGCCGACCCAATTGCGGGCTCAATCATTCGTCCAAGTTGATACAGCAAGAACATGTTCATGCCGATGTGGATCACACCAAAATGCAGGAATGCGCTTGAAATAATGCGGTACCACTCGCCATAGTCAAGAAACTCGCGAGCCAAACCCATGTCGTATTCGAAACGTGAAATGCCAAACACGGAAGTTGGGCGAGATGCATCAATAATCATTCCCCAGACGAACAGTCCAAGATTGATGGCAATGAAGGCGTTCGATGCACTGAACTGATTGCGGTTGTACTTGTTAAACCTGACGCGCGGTTGCCGCACTCGATTCTGCGGTAGCGGAGCAGGTTGCTGTGACGGCGGGGGAAACTGGGGTGGTGGGAAATTCACGAAGTTAACGCGGTTCTTGTTCTGCAATTGCTCGGTTTGCCAAATACCAATCAACAGTCCGGCGCAAACCATCCTCAAATTCGGTGTGAGCATGCCAGCCCAATTCGCGCTCTGCGCGGCTTGCATCGACACGGCGACGAGGCTGACCATCGGGGCGACTTGAGTCCCACACCAACTCGCCATCAAAACCAACGATTCGCGCAATGGTCTCGGCAGTTTCGCGAATGGTTACCTCGCGGTTATTGCCAAGGTTGAGTGGTTCGGCAGTGGTGCGCAATTCGGCTGCAAGCACGATTGCTTCGGCCGCATCTTCGGCATACAAATAGTCGCGACTCGCCACACCGGTGCCCCACACGCTGATCTTGTCGGTACCCAATTCTTTTGCTTCAACACATTTTTTAATCAAAGCAGGAATCACGTGAGAAACAGATTCGTGAAACTTGTCGCCAGGACCATAGAGATTTGTTGGAATGACAAATGCAAACTGTTGCCCATACTGTGCTTCATTAACTTGAGCATGAATCAGCATTGCCTTTTTGGCAATTCCATACGGTGCATTTGTTTCTTCCGGATAGCCATCCCAAATAGATTCCTCGCGAAATGGGACAGGCGTAAATTTGGGGTACGAACACACGGTGCCGAGCAGCACGGTTTTTTCGACGCCAACCTTTCGCGCTGCTTCGATGGTGTGCGTTCCCATCATCAAGTTGTCGAGGTACAACTGTGCTGGAGCAACTTGGTTGTAACCAATGCCGCCAACACGAGCAGCTAAGTGAATGACATGGCTGGGTTTGTGCTGTTCGAATAGCGCCTCAGCAACTCCGACCTGTGTGAGGTCTGCTTCGATCTGGCGGGGTGCCACCACGTTGGCTCCAACACTGCGCAACTGTGCCACCACTTTGGAACCAAGAAAACCGTTGCCACCAGTGACGACCACTGTGCGATCTGCCCAATAGGCAAGCGTTATCGATGAGGTCATGCTGATAACGATACTGAATTGGCACAATGGAAGGCGTGCGGGTCGCCTACACACTTGAGCAGTGCTGGCACCGCGTGCCTGGTGGCACGGCTGTATCAGCCATCGAAGTGGCCCGTGCAATGCCGCACGTGCGACCCGATGTCCATCTTGTTGGCGTTTCTGGTCGTCACGGAGAAGACTCTTCAGTCACCTTTGATATCTCTATTGATGTTGCAGGCCTACCCACTTCTGGTGCACTGCTATATGAAACTTCGCTTCGTCTTCGTCAGCCAAAAATTGAACGCGTGCTTCCCGAAGTAGACATGGTCCACAACACCACCATTATTCCGTTTGCTACAAACAAGCCGATGGTTGCAACGGTTCACGACTTGGCATTTTTGCATTACCCAGAGTTTTTTACGCGCCAAGGCAACCGGGTGTTTCGCCGGAGCCTGTCGTCGTTGCGTAAGCACGCGGCGATGCTGTTATGCAGTTCGCAGAAAACCGTTGATGACTGTCGTGATGCTGGGTTTTCTGCTGATCGTGTTCGGTATGTGCCACTTGGCGTGCGGGCAGAGGTGGCAACGGTTGAACACATTGCAGAAGTGCGAACGAAATTGCAGTTGCCTCGTGAGTTCGTGTTGTTTGTCGGAACAGTCGAGCCGCGTAAAAATCTTGCACGCTTAGTGTCGGCGATGGCCCAGGACCCAACACTTCCACCGTTAGTGGTTGCGGGAGCGCAAGGGTGGGGCGATGTACAGATGCAAGACAGTGACCGCGTGCAGTTTCTTGGACATGTAGAAGATCGTTACTTGCCTGGCTTGTATGGCGCAGCCAGCGTGATGGCCTATCCCTCGTTGTGGGAAGGTTTCGGATTGCCAGTTTTGGAAGCAATGGTTCAGGGAACACCCGTAGTGACAAGTAGTGGCATTTCTACTGAAGAAGTTGCAGGTGGGGCAGCAGTGCTTGTGAACCCACTCGATGAGGAAAGCATCTGCCACGGACTTCGTGATGCGTTGGCGCGCGCAGATGAATTGGCGATTGCAGGCAGGCAACGTGCGGCACAGGCAACCTGGAACAAGACGGCACAACGTACCGCTGCTGTATATGACGAGGTGCTTGCATCGTGATCTCGCAACGTCCGCAGATTGCCGTCAACATGTTGTGGTGCGTGCCGGGAAATGTTGGAGGAAGCGAAGAGTATTTCGTTCGACAATTACTCGGACTTGCCGAAATTGGCGCACCGTTTGATGTTGCGGTGTATGCACCACGTGGCTTCATCACTGCACATCCCGAAGTAGCGGATGTGGCAAAGGTTGTTGAGGCCCCATCTTCATGTCGTAATCGTGAGTTACGGGTATGGCTCGAAAACACGTGGCTTGCATCACGCACCTCGCGTGCGCACGTGGTGCATCATGGCGGTGGAACAATGCCAAACCATGGCAATCGCTCTACGCTGCTCACGGTTCATGATCTGCAGTATTTGACGTTTCCCGAATATTTCAGCCGACTCAAACTTGCGTACTTGCGTAATCGAGTGCCATCAGCAGTTCGGCGAGCAACAGTTATTGCAGCCCCGAGTGAATACGTTCGCTCAAGCATTGAGCACAATTTTGGTATAAATCGTTCGCGCACAACAGTGGTTCGTCATGGACTCGAGCAAGAAATTGGGCAAGGCAAGACTTCGGAAAGAGAACTTCGTCAGCGGTTCAATCTTGGTCAGTCACGCATCTTGGTGATGCCTGCAATTACTCACCCGCACAAGAACCACCAATTCATCCTTGACCTGCTTGCTCATCAATGGCGAGCAGATGATGTCAAAGTCGTGATGGTCGGTGGCAAAGGTCTTGCAGACAATGCGGTGCAACGCCAGATTGTCGAACTTGGTCTGAGTGAGCGTGTGGTGCGATCTGGTCGCGTGAATGCGGCAGACCGAGATGGTCTGATTGCGATTGCAGAAGCGTTGGTGTTTCCAAGTATGTATGAAGGTTTCGGAGCACCTGTGATTGAGGCAATGGCATTGGGCACTCCGGTCATCACGAGCAACTGCGCATCGCTACCAGAAGTGGTTGGCGATGCAGGGCTTGTGCTCGGACTATCAGGCAGCGAGTGGTCTGGAGCTCTTGATCAGCTTCGACAACAACGACACGAATTGGTGCAACGTGGACGTGCACGTGCAGCGCAATTCAGTGCAGCGAAATCAGCCGAAGACTTAGTGCATGCGTACGAAAAAGTGTTGGCGGCGGGTCGGCGATGAACAATAAGCCACTTCGACTCGTTGTGCTGTGTCCACACTTCGCACCAGATATTGCACCAACTGGTGTGGTGATGACGCGAATTGTTCACGAACTTGCAGCGCGCGGGCACGAACTTCATGTTGTTACATCGCTCCCGTGGTACCGCAATCATGCAATCGAGCAGGGTTGGGGTGGCAGGTTGTGGCGCACAGAAAAAACATCGTGGGGATCAATCATTCGTGTGCATCCATTTCCTGGGAAATCAAAATCCAATCTGTTGCGTCGAGCGATTGGGTTTCTTGCATTTAGTTATGCGGTCGGTATTCGAAGTGTGCACGCAGATGGTTTGCCATTCA
The DNA here is from genome assembly GCA_030832455.1 of Acidimicrobiales bacterium. Lineage (GTDB taxonomy): Bacteria > Actinomycetota > Acidimicrobiia > Acidimicrobiales > Ilumatobacteraceae > UBA3006. Next base: position 4,465 of record JAURJB010000039.1, on the reverse strand, counting down.
AAGTGGATGGAGTGTTGGCAATGTCGCCTCCACTCACCCTTGGGCTAACGGGTTGGTTCACCAAGATCATTCGACGTGCGCCTTTGGTCTTCAACATTCAAGACGTGTTTCCCGATGCTGCTGTGCAAACAGGGGCTATAACGGATCGTCGCATCATTGCTGCGGCGAAGTGGCTCGAGCGTGTCAGCTATCAGCGATCGGATGCGGTGGTGTTGCTGTCACAAGACTTACGCGAAAACATTGCGCGCAAAATTGAGCCAAAGTTTCATCACCGACTACATGTCATCCCCAACTTTGTTGATACTCAGGCAATTGCACCACTCGACCGAATGACGTCATATCGTCGCGAACTCGGGATCGATGATCGTCAGGTGGTGATGTATGCGGGCAACGTCGGTTTTTCGCAATCGCTTCATCTCTTGGTTGATGCTGCGCGAGCAATGCCTGAGATTGCGTTTGTTATCAACGGAGATGGTGCAGCGCGAAAGCAACTTGAGGAGTCGTGTGCGACGTTGTTCAATGTTTATTTCGCCGACTATCAACCGATCGAACGTCTGAGCGAAGTACTGGCAACGGGAGATATTCACGTAGTGCCGTTGCGTGCAGGGCTTGCCTCGGTCAGTGTTCCTTCGAAGTCGTATTCGATTTTGGCTGCAGGGCGACCAATGTTGGCAGCGATTGATCCAGGGACCGAGATTCCAACAATGCTGGCCAACAGTGGGGCAGGGATCGCCGTCGAACCCGACAACAGCGAGCAATTCACCCGCGCACTGCGTAGCGCTCTGAGCGATCCGCAAGCACTGATGCGGATGGGTCGTGCAGGACGAATATGGGTGGAAACCCATGCTTCACCTGCCGCCGTGGCTGCTCAGTACGAGGCAATTTTCCTGGCCAACCGATAGCCTCTACTCCTCGTGGCACGCTCATCATCTGCTCAAAAAATTGCCCGCCTTGCAGTAAAGGGCAAAGGTAAAAAGGTCCGCTTTCAAGGTGGGTCGGTTTTCCCCACCGTTGTTTTCGCAGTCGTCTTGTTGGGCGCAGTACTTATTGCGTATGCCCGCCAAAGCGGCACACCGATTGATGCCTCGGTAACTGCCGAACAGAAGTATGCAACAGCCTTTGCATTTCAGAACTGTGATGAGTTAGTCGAACTGAATCAGCCTGATGTGGCTCAACTCAATCCAGCAGACTTATTTGCACCAGTATCGACCGAAACGCCTGCCGCAATCATCGGTGATGGCATCGTCGGCTGGATGCCACAAATTCTTGCTGGTGAGCGCAAAGCAAAACTAGAGACGATCTTTGAGTTGTACGGATTCTCAGTCACTGATGACACCATCGAATTCGATGGAACCGAGATCTCTGAAACCGATACTCAGTGCGGAGATGAGGACGCAGTTATTGGTGTCAGCGTCTGGGAAAGTGGTTCTGCGTCATCGAAACTTTCGATTGCAAGTTTTGGTGGAGTAAAGATTGACGATCAAATGACTGTTGTGTTGTCGTTTGCTCCAGAAGGCACCGAAATTATGCGTCCTTCGGTAGCCGACAGTCTTTCGGAATATCAGGGATAATTCACACGCGATGCACGCTGTCGTGCTCGTGGGAGGATTTGGAACGCGACTTAGGCCGCTGACGTACACCATCCCAAAACCGCTCCTTCCCATTGCTCATGTGCCAATGATTCGGCGGTTGATTAACCGGTTGGAGCAAGGAGGTGTCACCGATGTGGTGCTCGCACTTGGATTCAAGCCCGAGCCGTTTTTTGCCGAGTTTCCAAACAACATGTGTGGTGGTGTGCGACTGAAATATGCCGTTGAATCAACTCCGCTTGATACAGCTGGTGCAATTGGGTTCGCTGCGCGCAGTGCGCGAGTGACGGGAACGTTCATAGTTGCTAATGGCGACGTAATGACAGATTTGGATGTGGCAATGCTTGTGGATTTTCATCGCCGAAGTGGTGCACGAGCAACAATCTCGCTCACTCCAGTTGCTGATCCATCGCAATTTGGGATTGTTGAAACCGATGCTTCGGGAAAAGTGCTTCGGTTTGTCGAAAAGCCTCAGCCCGGTGAAACAGAAAGTCGATTTGCCAGTGCTGGTACTTATGTCATGGAAGAGTCTGTACTTGAGTTCATGCCAGGTACAGAAAAGCTGTCTATTGAACGCGTGACGTTTCCGCAACTTGTCGCGCAGGGCGAATTGTTTGCAATGGCTACCAGTGGTTACTGGATCGATGCAGGTCGTCCAGATACCTATGTGCAAGCCAATATCGATATTGCTGCACACATGGAAAGTCCTACAGATCGGGCAATACATGAACAGGCGAACGTATCAGCGACGGCTCATGTTGTTGACAGCGTTATTGGTGCCGGCGTATCTGTTGGTGATCATTCGACCGTGTTGCATTCAGTCATCCTCGAGGGGGCAACGATCGGATCTGATGCCCATGTCGAAAGGTCAATTGTGAAGGGCAGTGTTGGCAATGGAGCGCGGATTGAAGATTGCATTGTTGCACCTGATGGGACGGTGGAAGCAGGGTCACGCTCTGTCGGTGGTCGTTTTCCCGAAATTGAACAGGCCTAACAACTCATGTCGACTTCTGCGGTAATGGTGTGTGGGGGTGCAGGGTTTATTGGCTCGCATTTAGTCGAGCGCTTGCTTGCGAACGGCAACAGCGTAGATGTCGTAGACGATCTGTCAACGGGATCGTTGGCCAACCTCGCAGATGCTCGGGGTATGGGTGGAAATTTGCGCTTTCATCACCTAGATGTGGCAAGTCTTGAATTTGGTGAGTTGATTGGGTTGCGGCAGCCAGAGGTGGTGTATCACTGCGCACTTCTTGCCCCAGATGCCGCTGATAATTCATCGGTGATGCGGGCGATGCCGCTGTTGCTGTCAGTTCTTGAAGCTGCACGAAATCATCATGTAAAGAAAGTTGTGGTCTGTATTCCTGCAGGCTTGGTCTATGGCGAAGTTGCAGCAAAGTTTCTACCAGTAAAAGAGGGACGCAAGACCGATGCAATTTCGGTGCCACATGTGATTTCAGATGCACTCATCGATTTGCTTGGTGTGTACCGGGAAAAACACGGAATCAATTTTGCAATTCTTGCCACAACCAATGTGTACGGACTTCGTCAGCGACCCGAAGATGGTGTTGTCGCGGCGTTTGCGGCTGCGATTACGCGTGGTGAAGATGCACGGATCTTTGGTACGGGTAAGCAAACACGAGATTTTGTCTATATCGATGACGTAGTTGATGCCTTAGTTCGGGCCAAAGAACGCGGAGATGGAGTATTGATCAATATCGGTACCGGCACACAAACAACGATTGAAGAACTCTTCAAGTTGATTGCAGCCGGTACTGCAGTGAGCGCACGAAAAGTTGATGCACGGCCCGGAGATTTACAGCGAACAGCGGTGTCAAATGTGCGAGCGAAGATCCAGCTGGGATGGTCGCCGTGGACGTCGTTGCACGACGGGCTTGACGTTTTCCGTCAACACTTCAAAAAGAAGTAGATCTAGCGGAAGAGGTCTTCTTGTGGAGGCCGCACAATTTCGCTCATTGTTGAATCTCTGAACCACGACGGATCTGTGCCTCGAACGATTGCTACGGGTATTCCAGAAGATTTACCCATGACTAGTTCGGCTGTACTTGCGAGTTCGTCAGCAATGCACACTTCAGTTACTTGCATGGTTCGCCCAAGCGCATCTGGTGTGCCACGCAAGTCAACAACAGCGGCTATGCCGGCAACACCGATTGCGACATCGGTTAATCCTTTGCGCCATGGTCGGCCAAACGTGTCACTCACGATGACGCCAACGTTGACTCCGAGCTTGGCTTTGACGATGTCGCGGATTCGTCGGGCGGATCGATCACTGTCTAGTGGCAACAATGCGGCATATCCGCGTTCGACATTTGACAGATCAATCCCGCTGTTGGCGCAAATGAAACCGTGTTTTGTTTCGGTGATGATGAGGTCGCCGCGACGGCGCACGATGCGGACTGCTTCATCTTCAACAAGCTGTTTATGGCTCAGAGGGTCGTTTGGATCAATTTCGACCAGCCGACCTTCTGCTTTCGAGACAATTTTTTGCGTCACGACAAGAACGTCAAAGTCGTGTAGTTCATATTCAGATCCGGGCGCACACGATGACACGATGATGTCGCCAACTTGATCTCCGGGAATAATTTCGCCGATTCCCTCAATACCCCATGCGCTTAATCGATTCATGACGTGGCCTCCAATGCGCACTGAGCGAGTGCCACGGTGATTTCGGGTGTTTTCATGATCGTGTCGGTGACAATGCAGCGCATGCCTTCTGATTCAACATGGCTAGCGAGATGGGCGTCGGCATGATCGATAATGAGTGTTCCACAGATCGGTGCATACAGTCGAGCAACACCCACAACTGATGCATCGTGTCCGAGTTCGGTCATCAGTCGATCTGCAGGGCCTTTGAGCGC
>JAURJB010000038.1 GCA_030832455.1 Acidimicrobiales bacterium | reverse complement strand
CGGTATGGCGAACTAACGGACATTTGGTGCTCCTCGCAATGCGGCAAGACCAGGAAGGTCGCCAAGTTCTAAAAACTCAAGTGACGCGCCGCCACCTGTCGAGACATGATCAACTTCATCATCGAGCTTGAATTGAGCTAGTGCCGCAGCGGAATCTCCACCACCAACAACGGTGAAGGCTTTCGTATCGGCAACTGCCTGAGCAACAGTTTTTGTTCCCGATGCGAATCGCGGATCTTCAAACATTCCCATTGGGCCATTCCAAAAAACGGAACGCGCTTCCATGATGATGTCAGTAAATGCCGCGGCTGATCCTGGTCCAATATCTAAGCCTTTGGCTCCTGCTGGCAAATGAATGCCAAACGTCTGATACACCCCGTCAGCATCTAAGCCGATGATGTCCTCTGGCAGATGGATTGGGGTTGGACCTTCCAATAATTGTTTACATGTTTCGATTTGATCCTTTTCGCAAATCGAATCACCAACTGGATAACCCTGCGCTGCCAAGAAGGTGAAGCACATTCCACCGCCGATGATAAATGCATCAACACGTTGTTGTAGCGCCTCAATGACACCAAGCTTGTCGCTCACTTTTGCACCACCAAGTACGGCCACAAACGGACGTTTTGGTTGCTCGCGAAGATCACCAAGCACTTCAACCTCACGTTGCAGTAACCGACCCGCTGCAGAAGGCAATGATTGAGGAGGGCCAACGATCGAAGCATGTGCGCGGTGTGCAGCGCCGAATGCGTCGCATACATACATATCCATGCCCTCGATCAATGTTTTGACAAACGCGGGATCATTGCCCTCTTCACCCGGATTGAACCTGAGATTTTCGAGGAGCTCAACACCTGGTGCTAGCTCAGCGAGTCGCGTACGTACCGGCGCCATTGAATACTTTGCATGTGGCGATCCCTTCGGGCGGCCAAGATGGCTCGCACACACAACATGTGCACCACGACTTGTTAGATATTCAATGGTCGGCAGAGCCGCCCGGATCCGAAAGTCGTCGGTAATCGTTCGCGAATCGTCGGGACCTTCCATAGGAACGTTGAAGTCCGTGCGAACGAGAACACGTTTACCTGATACGTCGCCGAGATCTTCTAGCGAGGGAACCCGAGACATGCGCTGAATTTACTTCGATGAACCGATGTGCTTGGTCAGGTCAACAAGGCGATTTGAATAGCCCCACTCGTTGTCATACCAACCAAGAACCTTTACAAGGTTGCCCATCGTCATCGTGAGATCACTGTCGAATACGCATGAATGAGGATTGGTGACAATGTCGCTCGACACAATCGGAGCATCTGTGTACTCAAGTACACCCTTTAGTGGGCCATCAGCAGCCTTCTTGAACGCAGCGTTGATTTCGTCCTTCGAAGGGCTTGTATTCAACACCGCCACGAAGTCAGTAATTGATCCCGTAGGAACAGGAACGCGCAACGATGTGCCGTCCAGCTTCCCCTTCATCGATTCGAGTACCAAACTGGTTGCACGAGCAGCACCCGTACCTGTTGGCGTGATGTTGATCGCCGCTCCACGTGCACGACGTAAATCGCTGTGCGGTCCATCAACCAATTGCTGATCACCTGTGTAGGCGTGAATAGTCGTCATCAGTCCTTTTTCGACGCCAAAGGCATCATCAAGCACTTTTACCATTGGCACAAAGCAGTTAGTAGTGCAACTCGCATTCGAAACGACTTTGTGCTTGCTGCGATCGAAGTCTTGGTGATTGACGCCGTACACGAATGTTGCATCCGCGCCAGCTGAAGGTGCAGACACGATGACGATTGGTGCGCCCGCTTCGAGATGGGCTGCGGCCTTATCACGATCGGTAAAGAATCCCGTTGACTCAATGACTACGTCAACGCCAAGTGACGCCCACGGAAGTTCCTTCGGGTCACGATGCTGGAGGACTTTCAACACCTTGCCATCGATGCTGATTCCATCGTCAACTGGCTTGATGTCATTTGGCAGAATGCCGAGCACGGAGTCGTACTTCAACAAATGCGCCATTGTTTTGATATTGCCAAGGTCATTAACCGCAACGATCTCGATGGGGGCTTGTGCGGCCTGCACCGCACGAAAGAAGTTACGACCGATACGACCGAAACCGTTGATACCTACGCGAATTGGAGTGTTTGCCATAGAGGCAGACAATAGCAACCGCGCGTCTATCGGGCGATATCTCGGTGAATCACCCGCGGGTGGTGCCCTAATTGAATGAACTTTCGACCTAGCTCCTCTGCAATCGCTACAGATCGGTGTCTGCCGCCTGTGCACCCGATCGCAACGGTCAGATAGCTCTTTCCCTCCGCTCGATACGCCGGAATAAGCATCCCAAATAACGCGTCAATCTTTTCGACGAACTCGATTGCTAACGGTTGTTGAAGCACAAACTCTGAAACCGGTTGATCCAATCCGCTCAATGGCCGCAGGGCTTCATCCCAATGAGGATTGGGAAGGAAGCGCACATCAAATACCAAATCAACATCAAGGGGTATTCCGTGTTTGTAGCCAAATGATTCAACGGACAGTTGCATCACATCTTTGCCACCGACCGGAGCAAAAAGATCGTGAATGTGAGATTTCAATTGGTGAACATTTAACGACGAAGTGTCGATGACCAGGTCTGCTGATCCCTTGACCAGTTCCAACATTGAGCGTTCCTTGTGGATTGCTTCTTCAACGCTTATTGTTGCGCTACTCAATGGATGTTTACGACGTGTAGCTCCGTAACGCTTTACTAATTCAGATGTTGATGCATCGAGATACAAAATTCGCACTCGGTGCCCCGCCTCACGCAAATTGGCAACAACATCAATTGCGTTCGTTTGATTAGAAGGGGTTCCAAGCACAAGGGCCAGCTGCAGATCATCTGAACCATTTTCAGCGAGCTCAACAACTTTGTCGACAAGAGCTATCGGCATATTGTCGACCACGAACCAACCGAGGTCTTCAAGGTCATCTGCTGCTTGCGAGCGCCCAGCACCAGACAAACCAACGATGAGCAGAATATCGGCCACGTGAAAAGGTTACCCGTGCAGGTGTTTGAAGATGTCGCGGGCAACATCTTCTGGGAGCCAACCAAGTGAAAGCAAATTGTCAAGCGAAGCCTTCTTTACCGCGGCAACAGTTCCGAAATGTGCGATGAGCTTTTTCTTTCGAGCCTCACCCACACCTTGGATTCCGTCAAGTGCACCCTTGGTCATACGCTTGCCACGCAACTCTCGATGGAACGAATTGGCAAATCTGTGAGCTTCGTCTCGAATCACTTGCAACATGAACAGTGCGTCACTACCGCGAGGAACATCGACTGCTTCTGACCTATTCGGTACAAACACTTCCTCAAGGCGCTTTGCCAGAGACGCCACAGGAATCTCGTGCTCTAGTCCCAGTTCACTGATCACTTCCATCGCAACACCAAGCTGGCCCTTGCCACCATCAACCAGGATCAGTTGTGGTGGATAGGCGAATTTTCCGGGCTTTTCACCGCGCTGTTCTATTGGTAGGTCGCGTTCTGCAACATATGCCGAAAGTCTGCGCGTGAGCACTTCCTTCATCGCGGCATAGTCATCGTTCCCCGGAACATCTTTGATTTTAAATTTACGATATTCACGTTTCATCGGCAGGCCGTCTTCTAGCACCACCATGCTTCCCACGTAATCCGTGCCCTGAAGATGCGCCATGTCGTAACACTCAATGCGAAGTGGAGCTTCTGGCAGATTAAGTAGGTCTTGCAACTCAGTAAGCGCACGGCTACGACTGTTGTGATCAGATGCACGCTTCATCCGATGGCGGGCGAATTCATCGGCTGCGTTTTTTACGACAGTTGCGAGCAACTCTCGTTTGTCGCCCCTAGTCGGAACGCGTATTTCAACTTTGGTGCCGCGCTCTGTCGTAAGCCATTCTTCCATTGCATTCAGGCTCTCTGGCGCCTGCGAAACCAACACTTCCTTAGGAACGCCCAAAGGTGGAGCATCCCCGTACATGCTTTCAAGGATTCGATCCATCAATTGCCCTGAAGTCACGTCTTCAACTTTGTCGAGAATGAAGCCATTACGACCCATTACACGTCCGCGTCGTACATAGAACACTTGAACCGATGCCTCGAATTCATCATCGGCAATTCCGATGACATCAATATTTTCGGATTGATCGCCGACCATTTGCTGTCGTTCTAATGCTTTATGAATATGTGTCAGACGATCCCTGAACACCGCTGCGCGTTCGTAGTCCTGTCGACTTGAGGCTTCCTTCATCTCTGCCTCGATCTTGCCAACTATTTCATCAGAGTCGCCATTGAGAAAACGCTGCAAATCATGCACATATTGCGAGTATTTACCTGCCTCAACGTTGCCGACACAGGGACCACTGCACTTTTCAATATGGAACAGCAAACATGGACGGCCAAGACGGTTGTGCTGCTTAAACACTCCGTTTGAGCACGTGCGAACCGGAAATGTGCGAAGCACCAACTCCAATGTGTCCCGAATCACCCACGCATTCACATACGGACCAAAGTATTTAGTTCCCTTACGACGCCTTCCCCGCATCACCATCGCACGAGGCCACTCCTCGTCAAGGGTGATCGCAAGAAACGGATAGCTCTTATCGTCACGTAATCGAATGTTGAAACGTGGTCGGTGTTCCTTGATCAGGTTGTATTCAAGAATGAGTGCTTCAACTTCGTTGCGCACCTCGATCCATTCCACGCTCGCGGCAACCGACATCATTTTTGCGGTGCGTGGGTGGAGCGTATGCGGATCAGCAAAATAGCTACCTACTCGCGAGCGCAGGTTGATTGCTTTGCCGACATATATAACTCCGCCCTGCTCATCCTTGAATTGATATGACCCCGGCGAATCGGGGATAGGTATCGGCGGCCGCTGCACTGCCTATGGCTTCTTTTTCAACAGAGGTCCGAGGAACTTACCGGTGTAACTCGCTTTCACCTTTGCAACATCTTCAGGTGTTCCCTCGGCAATAATTCGACCGCCGCCATCACCACCTTCAGGACCCATATCGATGATCCAGTCGGCAGTCTTGATTACGTCCAAGTTATGTTCGATCACCAAAACGGTATTACCGGTCTCGACAAGTCGTGCAAGCACGGTCAGCAATCGGCGAACATCTTCAAAATGCAAGCCAGTAGTTGGTTCATCAAGCAAATAGATCGTTCGACCGGTGCTGCGCTTTGCAAGTTCGGCGGCGAGCTTCACACGTTGCGCCTCACCACCAGAAAGAGTTGGTGCTGACTGCCCCAGTCGCACATACCCCAGCCCAACGTCGAGAAGCGTTTGCATATGTCGACCAATACGTGGCTGATTGGCGAAGAAATCAACCGCTTCAGAAATCGGCATATCAAGAATCTGAGAAATATTCTTGCCCTTAAACAAAATGTCCAACGTGTCACGGTTGTAACGCTCGCCTTTACACACATCGCATGGCACGTATACGTCTGGCAAGAACACCATTTCGATCTTGATCGTTCCATCGCCAGAACAGGCTTCGCACCTACCGCCTGGAACATTGAAACTAAATCGACCAGGTTGGTAACCACGCACCTTTGCTTCAGGAGTAGCTGCGAATAGCTTGCGTATGTCATCAAAAACACCGGTGTATGTTGCAGGATTGGAACGTGGCGTTCTTCCAATCGGAGACTGATCCATGTCAATCACTTTGTCAAGATGCTGCACTCCGTCAACCGCCGTGTGTTTTCCTGGAGCGTCTTTCGATTTGTAAATCTTCTGCATGAGAGACGGCAGCAGGATGTCGCGAATCAACGTGCTCTTACCGCTTCCCGATACGCCGGTAACAGTCACAAACAAGCCCAACGGAATCTTTACAGTCAGATTTTGCAAGTTATGTTCACGCGCTCCACGAACAGTGAGCCATTCCTTTTTTGGTGCTCGTCTTTCTGCAGGAACAGGTACAAACTTTTTCCCGCTGAGATACTGACCGGTAATTGACTTCGCGACTTTTTCAATGCCAGCAACTTCGCCGCTGTACACCACTTCGCCACCGTGCTCACCTGCTCCTGGCCCGATATCAACGATCCAATCGGAAGCACGAATGGTGTCTTCATCATGCTCGACAACCATCACTGTATTTCCAAGATCGCGAAGACGAACGAGCGTCTCAATGAGGCGATGATTATCACGTTGATGCAACCCAATACTTGGCTCGTCAAGTACATACAACGTACCCACAAGACCCGAACCGATTTGGCTCGCAAGACGAATACGCTGCGCTTCGCCTCCAGCGAGTGTTGCCGCAGCACGTGACAGTGTGAGGTAATCAAGACCTACCGAAAGCAGGAACCCAAGTCGAGCATTGATCTCCTTCGTAATGCGCTCGGCAATCATCTTGTCGCGATCACCAAGTTTGAGATTCTTCAAGAACTCTGCTGATTTGCCAATGGACAGATCACAAATTTCACTCAAACTCTTACTGTTAACTTTTACCGCAAGCGACGAAGGCTTAAGGCGCTGACCTTTGCAGTTTTTGCATGGTGCCTCTCGCATATAGCTCTCGAACTGCTCGCGCGAATACTCGCCCTCTGCGCTTTCGTGTCGACGCTTAATCCATGGAACAACACCCTCATACGAGGTGCTGTATTCGCGGGAGCGCCCATAACGGTTCTTGTACTTCACCATCAGCGCATCGCCCGCTCCGTGCATGATGATGTGTTTGTTCTTATCGGAAAGTTTCTCCCACTTGACATTGAGCGGAATGGAGTATTCCTCGGCTACGGCCTCAAGCATGCGCTGGAAATACTGTGTGTGCGCCGAACGCCATGGCGCAATCGCACCCTGCAAAATGGATAACTCTGGGTCAGGAACAATGAGTTCCTCTTCCACTTCATATCTGGTTCCTAAACCAAGGCACGTCTCACACGCACCAAATGGCGAGTTGAACGAGAAATTACGCGGTGCTAATTCATCAAAACTTGCGCTGCACTTTGGGCATGCCATGTGCTGGCTGAAGGTGATGACCTCTCCTTGTTCATCGGTCTTGCCACTCATGATTTCAATTCCAGCAACCCCATCGGCAAGCTTCAGCGCTGTCTCAAGGCTGTCGGTGAGACGACGGTTAATTCCCGCCTTCTGCACGAGGCGATCAACAATGATGTCAATGCTGTGATTCTCATAACGAGCGAGTTTGTCGCCTTTTTTCAAGAACTCGGAGATATCAACCACTTGATCGTCGATTCGCGCTCGCGAGTATCCCTGCCCAAGCAGTTCTCCGAGCAGGTTCTCATACTCACCTTTTCGTCCACGAACGACGGGAGCCAATACCTGAAAGCGCGTTCCGGCTGGTAATTCAAGTACACGATCGACGATTTGTTGCGGCGTTTGTCGTTGCAACGCAATGCCATCTTTCGGACAATGCTGAACTCCGATACGAGCCCACAACAATCGCAAGTAGTCGTAGATTTCGGTAATTGTGCCTACGGTCGAACGGGGATTCTTCGAAGCTGTTTTTTGATCAATGGAAATTGCCGGGGACAATCCCTCAATGACATCAACGTCTGGCTTATCCATTTGGCCAAGGAACTGTCGGGCATACGCACTGAGCGATTCAACATAACGACGTTGGCCCTCTGCATAGATGGTGTCGAAAGCCAGACTGCTCTTGCCGCTTCCCGAAAGCCCCGTCAGTGCGATCAATCTGTCGCGTGGAACCTCAACATTGATGTTCTTGAGGTTGTGCTCCCGCGCACCGCGAACGGAGATCACTCCAGCGGAGTATGTAGGTTTTTTCTTTGCGGGAGGCATGACAAGCAGACTACTTATTGCTACTTAGCGTCACGAAGTTCGCGACGTAAATCTTTCATTTCATCTCGTAGACGCGCCGCGTACTCGAACTTCAACTCCGAGGCTGCAAGGTTCATCTCTTCCTCAAGGGTTTGTATGAGACGACCCAACTCCTGCTGCGGCAATGAGCGCAGTTCATTTACCACCTTTTCGCGCTCACGGTCACGACGGCCATTCTTTGTGGTTGATGTCGCCCCTTCTGAAGGACGCAACACAGACAAAATATCTCCAACAGCTTTGCGAATGGTCTGAGGATTGATGTTGTGTTCTTTGTTGTACGCAATTTGTCGCTCACGGCGCCGTTGCGTTTCTCCAATCGCTCGATCCATTGAAGGTGTGCGCTTATCGGCGTACATCACCACTTGTCCGTTCACGTTTCGAGCGGCGCGACCAATCATCTGAATGAGCGATGTCTCGCTGCGGAGAAACCCTTCCTTGTCCGCATCGAGAATGGCCACAAGTGACACTTCAGGCAAGTCCAATCCTTCACGAAGCAAGTTGATTCCTACGAGAACATCAAATTCCCCCAATCTAAGTGCCCGCAGAATTTCAATTCTTTGAATCGTGTCTATGTTGGAGTGCAAATAGCGCACCTTCAGACCTTGCTCGAGCAGATACTCACTTAAGTCTTCCGCCATTTTCTTGGTCAAGGTCGTGATGAGAACGCGATCACCCACTTCAACTCTGCCGTTGACCATTTCGATGATGTCATCAATCTGGCCCTTAGTTGGTCTCACAATGACTTCAGGGTCGACCAGGCCTGTAGGCCTCACAATCTGTTCCACCACCTGTTGGCTGGTTGCAATTTCAAACCTTGCTGGAGTGGCGGAAAGAAACACGCACTGGTTGATGCGTTGCATCGCTTCCTCAAATTGCAGTGGACGGTTATCAGCCGCAGAAGGCAACCGGAATCCATGTTCAATGAGCGTCGCCTTCCTACTGCGATCACCCGCGTATTGACCGTGTAACTGAGGGATGGTCACATGACTTTCGTCAACGACTAAAAGATAGTCATCGGGGAAATAGTCCAACAACGTGAACGGTGGTTCTCCAGGAGAGCGACCATCAATATGCATTGAGTAGTTCTCGATGCCGTTACAGAATCCCACTTCAGCAATCATCTCGAGATCGTATTGAGTGCGCATTCTAAGGCGCTGTGCTTCAAGCAGTTTTCCTTCAGTCTCAAATTGCTTCAGGCGAACTTGCAGCTCGTGTTCGATGCCACCGACCGCTTTCCTCATTCGTTCATCGCCCGCAACATAGTGAGTCGCAGGAAAGATCAAGACTTCACTCATGTCATTTACGGTCTCGCCTGTAAGCGCATCGATAATCGTGATTCGCTCAACCGTGTCACCGAACATTTCAATTCTAGTGACAGTTTCGTCATAGGCAGGCTGTATCTCAATCGTGTCTCCACGCACTCTGAAATTTCCACGCCCAAGCGTCATGTCATTTCTGTCGTATTGCAGATCTACAAGCCGACGCAAGATACTGCGTTGGTCGTAATCAACACCAACATGTAGTTCAAGCAGGTTTCCTCGGTACTCCTCCGGATTGCCCATTCCATAAATGCAGCTCACCGATGCGACAACAATCGTGTCGCGCCGCGTGAGTAATGCAGCGGTTGCCGAATGCCTCAACCGATCGATCTCGTCGTTGACCGAAGAATCCTTTTCAATAAACGTGTCGGATGATGCGATGTACGCCTCGGGTTGGTAATAGTCGTAGTAGCTAACGAAGTACTCAACACGATTTTTAGGGAAGAACTCTTTCATCTCCTGAGCCAACTGTGCAGCAAGACTTTTGTTCGGAGCAAGAATTAAAGTTGGGCGCTGAACCTTCTCAATGGTCCAGGCAATCGTTGCCGACTTTCCGGACCCGGTGATCCCTAACAATGTCTGGAATCGATCCCCTCGCTCTATCCCCTCGGCGAGTTGTGAAATTGCTCGAGGTTGATCGCCAGCAGGTTGATAATCGGAGACAACAACAAATTGCTGTTGATCAACTGTCATTACTTACTCTTCTGCATCAAAGATCCAGCGCCTACCTTTGCTTCAGGAAGCGTTGCAAACCAATCCCACAAGTCATCAATCTGTGCCTGCAATTCGGACAATTCGCCGTTGTTGTCGATCACTCGATCAGCAACCGACAAGCGTTGTTCACGTGTTGCTTGACTGCTCATTCTTTTACGGGCATCGTCTTCATTCATCTTGCGGTAACTGACCAACCGCGAAATGGCTGTCTCGGGATCAATGTCTACGATCACTAACGCGGAAAAACCTGTACGCGGATTCTCAACAAGTAGTGGCATATCCAAGACCACTATCTGTTGCGTATCGATTTGTTCATGTATTTGACGCATGATTTCGTCGTTGATCGCGGGATGCATAATCCCGTTGAGCTGCTTCAATTTCTCAGCATCACTGAACACGATTTGTGCAACCTTTTGTCGGTCCAATTCGCCAGACGGCAACAACACATCGCCAAAGGCGAGCACCATCTTGTCTAGTAGCGGTGAGCCTTTGTGCTGTAATTGTTTTGCAATGGCATCGCCGTCAATGACTAGCGCGCCTTTTTGAGCCAAACGCTGAGAGACCGAAGATTTACCTGAGCCAATGGCCCCTGTCAAACCGATCAATTTCATGACGCCACATTAGGCAACTGTGTTGCGCTCGCCCCCCGACGAGCGCAACATCAGAAACCTATGCGCTTGGTGCTTCTGGAGCGGCAGCTTCTGCGGGTGCATCCGTAGTGGCTGCAGAGTCAAAATACTCGGCCCATGCTGCTTCACGTGCGCTGTCATCGCCACCAACCCAGTTGCCTTGATCGTCAACTTGGAATTGACCGCGATATTCCTCTGCAAGTTCGCCACCTTCAGCGGCCTGTTTAATCGACAGGCTGATGCGTCGACGGGCGAGGTCGAGATCGATGATCTTGACCCACAACTCTTCTCCTGGAGTAACAACTTGCTCCGGCGCTTCGACATGATGTGCTGACATTTCCGAAATGTGCACAAGACCTTCGATGCCATCGCCAACCTGTACGAATGCTCCAAATGGAACCAATTTCGTCACGCGGCCATAAACCAGCTGTTGCACTTGGTGACCATTGGCAAATTCTTGCCACGGATCTTGCTGCGTTGCCTTAAGTGACAGGCTGATTCGCTCACGGTCCATGTCAACTTCGAGCACCTTGACGGTTACTTCATCACCGATGTTGACAACAGCAGTCGGGTTGTCTACATGCTTCCATGACAATTCGGAAACGTGGATCAAACCATCCATGCCGCCCAAATCGACGAACGCACCGAAGGCAACAACACTCGAAATGCGACCGCTACGAACTTCACCAACCTTGAGGTGCGTCAAGAACTCATCACGAGCGCCTCGCTGATTTTGCTCGAGCAATGTACGACGCGACAACACAACATTGTTGCGGTTGCGATCAAGTTCAAGAATCTTTGCAGTGATGCGTTGCCCAATGTAAGGAGCAAGGTCACGAACACGACGAAGCTCTACCAAGGATGCTGGCAGGAATCCGCGAAGACCGATGTCAACGATCAGGCCGCCCTTAACAACTTCAATCACGAGGCCTTCAACAGTTCCATCAACTGCCTTAACCTTTTCGATGTCGCCCCAGGCACGCTCGTATTGAGCACGCTTCTTTGACAACAACAAACGGCCCTCTTTGTCCTCAAGAGTAAGAACAAGAGTCTCGATCTTTTCGCCCAGTTTGACGATTTCGTTTGGATCGATGTCATTACGAATCGAAAGCTCGCGAGCAAGAATTACGCCTTCGGTCTTGTAACCGATTTCTACGAGCACTTCGTCGCGTGTGATGCGAACAACTGTTCCAGTTACCAACTGGCCATCTTTAAGTTCAACAAGCGTGCCGCTAATGGCATCAGCAAAAGATTGCGAGAGGTCACGTTCAGTGATCTGTCGAGGGGTGTAATTGCCTTCGGAATCGAAGGTTCCCATTGGTGGGGATTGCATGGTTTGCAGGTCGGACATGATGTGTACTTTCGGTGGATAGGAGAGATGGTCCCTCTCGCGAGGGGCCCTACCGGCGGTAGGACAGGGTGTTTACGCTATCAGTGAGCGACCAAGGTGGCCTTTGCGACCACCAAAAACTCGGGCAGATCGATGCTGCAGTCCGCAAGCGAATACTGGCCTGGCTCTACGCCTGAAATAGACACAACCTCAAAACCTGTCTGCTGGAATGCCAACCGCAGTTCCCGAGGCGTATAGCAACCGGTCCATAAATCAACGGTCCGAGGCTCCCCTGCCTCATTGCGGATTTCGGTGTTCTCATGACATATTCCCCGGGTGGCATCAAAATCGGATGCTTCAAAGTGCTTTACCGCGAAATACGCATTGAACGCAGATAACACGACAATCCCACCATCAACCAAACATGACCTGATCCCTTTCAGAATCTCGACATCATGTTGATCATCAAGCATCAATCCGAACGCACCTTGGCACAGGCACACAACAAGATCGAACCGGTGATGCAAATCGTCTTTAACACTCAATGCACGAGCATCCAGGCGCACGAAGTGAGCGTCATGCAAGTCTTCATCACGTGCTGCATGTGATGCGATGTCAACAAAATCCTGGCTGACGTCAATACCTGTGACCTGCATTCCCCGACGAGCAAATTCCAAACTGTGCCTACCAGGACCACAACCGACATCGAGCACACGTGCACCACGGACAATCTGCGATTGTTCGCAAATAAAATCAACTTCTTGAGTTGTGCCCTTCGTGAAGGAATAACGCAGATACGCAGACTTCATGTGCCGAGCCAAATCCTCAAACCAATGCTGATCACTCGTCATGCAATTAAGCCTTCGCTGATGC
>JAURJB010000037.1 GCA_030832455.1 Acidimicrobiales bacterium | reverse complement strand
AAAGCAAGTTCATGGCTTGCCGTATCGCCAACAGAAATAGTCTTCACATTTGATGAACAAGTTGGTGTGGTGTTTTCTCGGGTCACCATTCTTAATCAGGAGGGAAACGAGATCATCAAAGCAAGGCTGATCCGAGATGAAAGTGATCCACGCATTGTTCGGGCACCAATAAACACACTTCCTGACGGAACATTTGTAGTGGTGTGGCGAGTGGCATCGGCCGACTCACACCCCGTGCAAGGGTCATTTGCGTTCTCTATTGGTACGAGGGTGTCTGATGTAACTGCAGTACTGAACGCAGGCATTTCTGATCGGCACGGCTTGAACAACTTGTTCAACGTCATTCGGTTTGCCATGTTTGCTGGTGTGTTGACGTTGCTTGGCGGTGCAGCACTCGTTGCCTTCGGCTCACGTTCGGCCCCATCAATTCGAACACTCATGAGCTTGTGGAGTGCATGGGCAGTGGCGTTGTTTGCCAGTGTTCAGGCATTGTTTGCATACGGGCCACATGCATCGGGTGTAAAGATTTATAACCTCACCGACCTGTCGCTCTTCGGCGACACGATGACCACCGTGTTTGGTCAAGCAACGCTTGCACGAGTGCTGTTGTTGTTGCTCTTTTCGTTGGTACTGATCACCATCGACCGGCGCTCACAGCGTTGGTGGCGAATGAGCGCAGTTGCAGTAGCCGTTGCTATTGCAGGGTCGATGTCGGCAGTGGGGCATCCAAGCAATCAGTCTCCGGTGGGTCTCAGTGTTGCGCTCGACATGGTGCATCTTCTCGCTGTGTCCTTGTGGGTAGGTGGATTGTTCCTGATCACAATTGACCGCAAATACTGGTTGCGAAGTACGCAGTCGATGTTGTGGTTTTCTCGAATCGCGGGATACAGCGTGGCGGTTCTGGCCGCGACAGGTATTGGCCAAACGATCTTGCTGATGGACCGATTTACTGATCTATTCACGATTGAATTCGGGCAAAAACTAAGTGTCAAAGTGTTGCTCGTAGTGGCACTTGTTGCGCTTGGTGGATTATCTCGCAAAACATTGCATGCCGATGGTCCGGCAAAGCTTCATCAGTCAGTGCTCGTCGAATCACTTGTTGCGCTCATTGTTGTTGGAATCACGGCGCTGATAGTGGCGCTGCCCCCAAGTGCACAAGCATCACTTGTGCCATTTGAGACAACGCTCAACCAGTCAGGTCTGATCGCCTCAGTTACCGTTACTCCTGCACGGGTCGGTACCACTGAAATTCATGTTTCAATTGCATCGCTAGATGGCACCTTCCTACAGATTCAATCATTTACCGGGCGAGTTGGATTACCCGAAAGAAGTTTGCCAAATGGCCCAATTTCATTCGAAAAAACGGGCCAAGATCACTACACCGCAATTGTCAGTTTTGCCTTCGCCGGCGACTGGGATCTTGACATCTTGGTTAAACCAACCGACACAACAACGGTTCTGTTTTCAACAGATGTGCTGATTAAGGAGTAATGGTTTTCATCACCAGATGGTGAGCCATGCCAGTTGCTTCATCAACGAATTGTTCTCCATACACATGGAAACCGTTTCTCGTGTAGAAATTGAGCGCCGAGTCTCTCGCACGCGCCCATACGAAGTGGGTGTTGTGTGCCACAGCATGTTTGATGCCCGCCTCAAGTAAGTGAGCACCAAGACCATGGCTTTGTTTGTGTTTTGCTACAGCCATGCCCTTCAACTGAATTGCAGACTTGCTGTCATCAAGTGGCCACTCCTGAGGGATCCATGACGAACATGCGACAAGAGTGTCGCTGTCGAAAATTCCAAGATGGACACAACCTGGCGCATTGTCTTGGGTGTACGTCGGATCTTGGGATGGGGTTCCATCGCGTAACACCGCCATGCGAAGGGGCAAGATCGCTTCTGTAGGTAACTGCACAACGGTTGGTGTGCGGTGCAAGGAGCGAATATCAACAATGCGATCGGCAAAAGACTCGGCCTCTTGGCGATCATGGGTGACATGAACAACAGTGGTGTTGCGTTGTGCAAGCAACTGGGCAAGATCGGAAAGCAAGCGGTCGTGAAGTTGGGTGTCTAACCCACTGAGTGGTTCATCAAGTAACAACACCTTTGGGTTTGTTGCAAGCGACCTTGCCACGGCAACACGTTTGGCTTCGCCGCCCGATAACACGGCTACATCACGCGTTGCTAAGTCAGCAAGACCAACAAGTTGTAGCAGTTCAGACACTCGCTGCGATTTTTGGTTCTTGCTGAGCCCGCGCAGCCCGTACGCGACATTTTCTGCAACGTTGAGGTGGGGAAACAGTTGGTTATCTTGAAACACCAGCCCAATTCCGCGTTTAAATGTTGGCACCGCGGTGACGTCACGGCCATCGACAAAGACCGATCCTGACTCTGCACGTTCAATGCCGGCAATGACGCGCAGCAGGGTTGTTTTGCCTTCACCGCTTGGACCAACGAGTGAGACCACTTCTCCGGTGCCGACTTCAAGGCTTACAGCGTCCAGAATGACCTCGTCTGCGTAATGAATCGTCAGATCAACAATGCGCAGCATTAGGAAGTGATGTTCCGTTTGTTACGCGTGACTTCAGCAATGAACACGGCTCCAATGCTAAACACGAAAAACAGTGTTGCAAGTGCGTAGGCCTGTGCATGCTGACTTTCTCCTGGTCGTGAGAGCAATCGAGCAATGGTCACAGGAAGCGTTTCATTTGACTGGCGAGTGAGGAAACTGGTTGCCCCAAATTCGCCAATAGATACGGCAGCCGACAGCGCTAATGCCGTAGCGATGCCTCGTCGCATGAGCGGTAGGTCAACGGTGAGCCACTGAACTCGTGGTCTGGAACCAAGTGTTGCGGCAGCATCACGCAGGCTTTGAGGGATTGTCTGTACGAGCGGTAACACAATTCGAACCACCAATGGAATAGCAATTAATGAATGCGCGATTGGCGTGATCCACCATGCAGAACGAAACGCATATGGCGATGTGTCAAATGTGATTAACACGCCGAGCCCAATCGTGACAGCAGAGATCATCAGTGGTAGCGAAGTGATGAGTTCAATCACTCGAGTTGAGGTTGTTGAATACGCAACCGCAAGTGCGATGCAGGTTCCGATCAACGTGGCAATGATGGCTGAAATGATTGCGTACCGCACACTGACAAAGAGCGATGATGCTGTACTGCGCGACCATACCTGCGACCAACCTGTTGCCGAACGATACGCAACCGCAATCAGTGGTGCAATCACAGCGGTTGCAGATGCGAATCCCACAATGATGATGGCCACCCAATGGGAAGTGCGTGATGGTGAGGCAGCATGCGAGTGAACAACTGCAAGCGTCGATGATGTTCGTGTCCAGCGCATCCATGCGTACAGCACGATTGCTAAGAAAAGTGTCTGGATCAGACTGATTGCAACTGCGCCGTCAAGGTCGCCAAGTTGTACTGCACGAAAATAGATTTCGGTCTCGAGTGTGGAAAATGCTGGACCGCCCAAGATGCGCACAGCACCAAATGAGGTGAAGCAAAACAAAGCGACAGCAGTAGTGGCAAACCCAAGTGCCGGGCGGATGAGTGGAAATGTGATGGTCCGAAATGTGCGGAAGGTTGACGCGCCGAGCGTGTGGGCTGCATAGGCAAGTTCGGGGCTGATATGGGCCCAACTTGGCATCACAACGCGCACAACGACGGCAACGTTGAACAGAACATGTGCGGCAATGATGGAGATAGCGGTGTAGTGAAGTTGTTGTGGAAGCAGTGCAAGCAGCGAAGTGCCGACAACGACAGTAGGCAAGAGGAATGGCGCAGTGATTAAGGCCAAGAGTGCGTTGCGACCACGAAATCTGAATCTCGACACGATGTAGGTGACAGGTAAAGCAAAAACAACGGTGAGCACCGTGCTAATCACCGTTTGCCAAAATGTAAACCACGCAACGCGTTGCAGGTTGCTGTTTGTGATTGAGTCAACAAAAGCGTCAATGCTTGCTCCACGATAGACAATGACGCCAAAGGGCAGTGCAAGAAACACTGCAAGAAATAGTGCTGGTACAACGAGTAGCCAATGCGAGGTTTTCGGGTATGGCGAAACAAGCATCGCGAAACTTATTTGAAGACGATGCTTGACCATTCGTCAAGCCAGGCAACTCGGTTTTCTGCGATGACGTTGTGCTCAATAGAAAGTGGGTTTTCTGGGCGCGAAATATATCGCGAGAACGATTCGGGGATCACTGCATTCGAGTTAACCGGAAACACGAACTGAGTGAGTGGGAGGTCACTTTGAAAGGCAACATCAGTGAGGTAATCGATGAGCAGCTGTGCCTCGGCCTTGTGCTTTGTGCCACGAAGGATTCCGGCGTACTCAATTTGTGCAAAGCAGGTGAAAGGTGCGACGCCAGTTGGTGCAACTTCGGTTGGTGGGTCGGCAAACAACACTTCTGCTGCAGGGCTCGAGCTGTAGCTCACCACGATGGGGCGATCACCTTTACCTGAAGAACCAGAGAACTCGGTGCTGTATGCCTGTGTCCAACCATCAACCACCAATACACCGTTGGCTCGCAGTTGAGTCCAATAATCTTGCCAACCATCTTCACCAAACTCTGCAACCGTGGCCAGGAAAAATGCCAACCCTGGTGAAGAAGAAATTGGGCTCGGCACAACCAACAAGTTGGCATACGTCTTATTGATGAGCGCATCAAGTGTCATCGGCGGGGAGATGTCGTTATCGGTAAACCATGCAATGTCGTAGTTAATGCAGACATCGCCGAAATCAACAGGGGTTACTTCGTGACCTGGAATGTTGCGCATGAGCGACGGATCCATGGTGCTGAGATTTACTGATTGGTAACTGTCAAACATGTCGGCATCGAAAGCGCGTGAAAGCAATGTGTTATCTACTCCCCACAGCACATCGCCTTCGGGGGTTCCGGCAGTCAATGCCGCTTTGGTCAGCAGTTCGCCGGCATCTCCGCCGCGCACAATTTCAACCATCACACCGGTTGCCTCGGTGAATGCATCAAAGATTCCTTCAGTGGGCGTGAACGAGTCGTGAGCCAGCAACTTCAGTGTTACGGGGCCTGCGGTGCTCTGTTCGGTTTCGCTTGATGATCCCGAGCATGCAGCAAGGAGAATCGCTGCCAGTGCAAGTGCGGTGAAACGTTTCATGGGGAGTCTTCTTTCAACTATTGATTGCTAACTATTGAGGGCATCAGATTGGATCACGAAGAGTGAACCAACCTGTACTGAAATTGTGGCAGTTTCGTGCTCCATTTGGTTGCTCACCCCGCGAGACGAGTGTGGGGTAAGCGATTCGGCATTCAGCGACCACTTCAGTCCCGCTGTACTGATTCCTTCTGCCACACCGCCGACAGCAACGAGACCAATGATCGATCCAACGGTGCCACGGATGGTGACCGCGGATGGACCATGGATCAGGTGCATCATGGCGTTATCCCACAGCGCGGTGACTGAACATGAACGCAGTTTTGGGTGCTGTAACACTGCCAAAACTCCAAGTTCGTGATCTAAACGACCGCCGCCTTTGGTGATGACAACGATTCTGGACGCCCCCATGTCGACTGCGGCGAGTAACGCAAGCTCTGCATCTGTTTGGTCTTTGTCATGGGGGACTTGAGTAACCGTTACGCCATGTGCCTCGACTGCGGCAAGCAGCGCCCTATCAACGGAGTCCATGTCTCCAATCACCACGTTCACGCGAAGGCCAAGGTCGACTGCACCGTGCAGGCCCGAATCGGCAGCAATGACGAGGTGGTGTTCAGGAAGATGTTGTTTGATTGACCGTGTTGGTGGGGTGCCGCCCAACACGACGATCGCGGTCTTGCCGTCGTGCTTCACCTGTTAAGGATGCCACAGTTAGGTAGTCCTAACCGACATGACGGTAGCCTTTCTCACGTGAGCCCATTTGCCAGCACCACAGAAGTTGATAAGACAAACTCGATCGTTTCGATCACCCCAGAAGCGCATGTGAAGTTGCTTGAGCTGCGAGATGCAGAAGCAGAAGGAGCTCAGCTTGGACTTCGTCTCGAAATTTTGTCCGAGCCCGGTGAAGATTTCCGTTACGACTTGTCATTCGATTTCTTTACGAAGGCTGCGTTCAGCGACGAAGTGCGCACGATCGATGGCTTGAAGATCATTGTCCCTGCAAAAGACATTGATGCGTTTCAAGGCGCAACGATTGATCATTCAGAAACGCAAGGTCTGCTGATTCGTAACCCAAATAAGCCAAAGGCCCCACAGATTGAAGGCCTCATTCGCGACGACGAAATGTCTGCCGAAATTGAGACCATTGTTTCAACTGAAGTGAATCCGATGCTTGCAGCGCACGGTGGGTTCGTTACCTTTGCTGGTCACGATCAAGAGGGAACCGCATATTTCACCATGGGCGGCGGGTGTCACGGATGTTCAATGAGTCGCCAAACGATGCTCGAAGGTGTACAAACCATGGTTTCGGCAAAAGTACCGACCATCACAAAGGTTCGTGACCTCACCGATCACTCAACAGGTGAGAACCCGTTCTTTAAATAAATTCAGTGACTGCTCGTACCGCATCAAAGATTGGGTTGAGCGCAGCGAACACATCTCCCGCATCAATCAGTTTTTGATGATCTCCAGAAAAAACAATCAGGCCTTTGATAAATGCTTCTTGCGCATTGATTTTCTCGGTAGCAATTCCAACTGCGGTTTCGTATGTCTCTGTAAATCGAACGTCTTCGACAGGTGCCGTACCAGGTGCAAACGAAACGTTTCCGTCGCGCACTTGTAGGTGATAGGTGATATCACCAAAAGGTGTTCCCGTGACGACCTGTGTGAGTCCAACGGTGTGTTGTGAAGCAAGTGCGCTGAGCGTGGTGTCGGCTTTAACGGCCGCCGACATGGCCGAAATCCAATCGGCGCTGAGATATCGAAAGTGCGACATCTCAGCGCCGAAGCGGAATACCTAGCTACTTACGCTGCGACCATGCTCTCGGTCTTACGACGCGAGAACATAATTGCGACTACCAAGATCACAAGTGAGATCCCCGAAATTGCGAAACGCACACCATCATTTTCTTGGTACTTGATGATTGCTGGGAGGATTAACAATGCAACCAAGTTCATCACCTTGATGAGTGGGTTGAGTGCTGGACCTGCAGTGTCTTTGAATGGGTCACCAACGGTGTCACCGATAACGGCTGCCTTGTGTGCATCGGAGCCCTTGCCACCATGGTGACCGTCCTCGATGTACTTCTTAGCGTTGTCCCATGCGCCACCAGCGTTGCTCAAGTAGTTAGCCATGAGCTGGCCGGTGAGAATAACGCCTGCGAGGAACGCACCAAGTGCTGCGTAACCAATACCGAAACCAACAACTACTGGCGTAAGTACTGCCAAGAGTGCTGGGGTGGTGAGTTCGCGAAGCGATGCTGCTGTGCAGATGTCGATAACAGGGCCGTAGTCAGGCTGCTTGGTGCCGGCCATGATGCCTCCATCTTTGAACTGACTGCGTACTTCTTGTACAACAACACCAGCGGTGCGTCCTACTGCACGAATGGCAAGTGCCGAGAACATCATGGCAACGGAACCACCGATGAGTAGACCAATGAAGGTCTTGACATCGGAAACGTTGATCTGTGTTTCTGCTGCTTTAAAGATTGCTGAACCTTCGAGAGGTGCACCAGCGGCATCTTTCAAGCCAAGTTCACCAGCAATAGTTTCGATGTACGAAGCGAACAATGCAACTGCAGCAATTACTGCAGAACCAATTGCGAAGCCCTTGGTAACAGCCTTTGTGGTGTTACCAACTGCGTCAAGGCTGACCAAGATCTTGCCGGTCTCGCCCTCAAGTTCTCCTGCCATTTCAGCAATACCGGCTGCGTTGTCTGAAACTGGACCAAAGGTGTCTTCAGAAACGATGACACCAGTTGTTGCGAGCATTCCCATGCCGCACAGTGCAACGAGATACAACGAGAACTGAATGTCTCCGCCACCCATCCACAACGTTGCACCAAGTGCAACTGCGATGCAGAGAATTGCGTACACCGATGACTCAAGTCCTGACGCGGTACCTGAAAGAACCACAGTTGCAGGGCCAGTTTCTGTGCTTTCAGCGATTTCTTTCACTGGACCGTATTCGGTGCCGGTGAAGTATTCGGTCAAGCGACTGAGTACCTGAGCAAGGATCAAACCAACAACAACGGCTCCGAACAAACGAAGACCAATCCATGACATCATTACTTCTTTTTCGCCAAAGCCTGCTGCTCCCTTGTCTGGGTTGCCAACGTATTGGAAGGCCAACCAGAAAGTACCGACAACAGTAAGAAGACCTGCAACCAAGAAGCCCCGGTTAATTGGCTTCAATGCGTTGGTTTCGCCTTCCTTTGCGCGCACGGCGAACACGCCGGCGATGGATGCGATAACACCAATTGCACGTGCTGCAAGTGGGAACACCAAACCAAGTGCTGGGTTAAGTCCAACTGAGTTGAACGCAGCAACACCAAGAATAATTGAAGCAACAAGTGTTACTTCGTAGCTTTCAAACAAGTCGGCGGCCATACCTGCACAGTCACCAACGTTGTCACCAACGTTGTCGGCGATTGTTGCAGGGTTACGTGGGTCGTCTTCTGGAATTCCTGCTTCAACTTTGCCCACCAAGTCGGCGCCGACATCGGCTGCCTTGGTGAAAATTCCGCCACCTACGCGGAGGAACAATGCGAGCAATGAACCACCGAAACCGAAGCCAACGAGCATTGCTGACGATGTGTTTTGGAACAACGCGATGATCGCGGTTGCACCAAGCAAGCCAAGACCAACGGTAAACATTCCTGCTACACCACCGGTACGGAATGCAACCTGCAATGCATCTTTCATTGAGCCACGTCGTGCTGCTGCTGCAGTGCGAACGTTGCCACGTGTTGCAAGCGTCATGCCGATGTAGCCAGT
Organism: Acidimicrobiales bacterium; assembly: GCA_030832455.1. GTDB lineage: Bacteria > Actinomycetota > Acidimicrobiia > Acidimicrobiales > Ilumatobacteraceae > UBA3006. Next base: position 3,786 of record JAURJB010000037.1, on the reverse strand, counting down.
GAGTCCTGAGGCAACGCAACCAAGCACAAATGCGATGGTGCGGTACAAGCCCGACTGGATCTGGCTGAGTGCTTCACCGCCGTCTCCGGGTTTGTCAATTGCAACCGAGGTAAAAAACACCACTGCACCTACTGGCACAAGAATCATGCCGATAGTGCGAAACTGGCGCTTCAAGTAAGCCCATGCTCCAACTTGAATCGCTGTTGCGATTTCTTTCATCTTGTCGGTTCCTTCGTCTTGCTTGAGAACCTGGATGACCAGGAACCAACCGACGAGGAGTGCGAGGATGGCAGATGCGCCTGAAAGGCCCAAGATTGCCCACTCACCACCTTTAAGGGTGAATGTTTGCCAACCGCCTTCTGATGCAAGTAGTGACGTCACGTGTAATTTCTCCGATGGATTAATAGGGCACGCCCCAATTGGGGATCCCTGTGGAATGTGTCTTGGAAAGTGTAGATAATCGGCACCCCATAAGGCGAAATGGTCAAATTTTCCTTATATGTGTAGGTGTAAGTCACACGGCATGGGTTCACCTCTGCTGGGGTCGCAGAACTAGCGTGAGGTTGATCCTTATGGCAACCACCTCATCTTCTCTTGGTCTCAAGCGGGAGCCCGTATCGGCTACCGCCATCCGAACCCGTCGAAAGCGTCCATTCCTCCTCGATCTGTACTCGACGGCTGTGGGCAAAAAGTACGTCATGGCAATCAGTGGCATCGCCATGATGGGTTTCGTTCTGTTTCATATGATCGGCAACCTGAAGATGTATCAGGGTGCTGAAGCCTTTGATAAATATGCCGAGTTCTTGAAGACGTTGTTGTACCCGCTTGCGCCAAAAAATGCGGTGTTGTGGATTCTTCGTGGAGGTCTCATCACGATGTTGCTGTTGCACTTGCATGCAGCGTGGTCGTTAACACGATTGAACCGATATGCGCGAGCAGTGAAATACCAAGGTCCGCGTGATTACCAAGTGGCCAAGTTTGCAAGCCGCACCATGCGCTGGACTGGCATTATCGTGCTGGCTTATTTGGTGTGGCACTTGCTTGACTTCACCTTTGGAACTGTTAACTCAGTTGGCACGGACGGCACGTTTGTGCGCGGTGAGGTGTATGCAAACTTGGTGCGCAGTTTGGATCGACCAGTCGTTTCTGCGTTTTACATCATTGCCAACATTTTGCTTGGCATTCACTTGTTTCATGGTGCGTGGAGCATTTTTCAATCACTTGGTTGGAACAATCCACGTTTCAATAATTGGCGCCGTGGTTTTGCAACGGCGTTTGCAACCATCGTTGTTGTTGGCAACGTGTCGTTTCCCATTGCGGTTATCGCAGGAATTGTGAAGTAGGACTAATGAATACGTTTAACTCAAAGATCCCCGCTGGTGCGCTTCATGAGAAGTGGGATAACTACAAGGCCAATGCAAAGTTGGTTAACCCAAACAACAAGCGCAAGTTCAAGGTAATCGTTGTTGGTACCGGTCTTGCTGGTGCATCGGCAGCAGCAACACTTGCTGAACTGGGCTATCAAGTAGACGCCTTTACGTTTCACGATTCGCCGCGCCGCGCGCACTCAATTGCCGCACAGGGTGGCATCAATGCAGCGAAGAATTATCAGGGTGATGGCGACAGCATCAATCGTTTGTTCCAAGACACCATTAAGGGTGGAGACTTCCGCTCACGCGAAGCAAACGTTCATCGCTTGGCTCAAGTTTCGGTTGACATCATCGACCAGATGGTGGCCCAAGGTGTACCGTTCGCCCGTGAATACGGTGGTTTGTTGGATAACCGCAGTTTTGGTGGCGCACAAGTAAGCCGCACGTTTTATGCGCGTGGTCAAACCGGTCAACAGCTGTTGATCGGTGCTTATCAGCAGATGGCTCGCCAAGTAGGTCTTGGCGGTGTGCGTTTATTCAATCGCACTGAACTGATTGATACCGTCACTATTGATGGTCGTTGCGCTGGCATTGTTGTGCGAGACCTCTTGACAGGAGAAATTCAGTCGCACGCCGCACACGCAGTGGTGTTGGCAACGGGTGGCTACGGCAACGTGTTCTTTTTGTCAACAAATGCAATGAACTGCAACGTCACTGCTGCATGGCGAGCACATCGTCGAGGCGCATTGTTTGCCAACCCGTGCTACACGCAGATTCACCCAACCTGCATTCCACAGGCTGACGAAACGCAGTCGAAGCTCACTCTCATGAGTGAGTCGCTCCGTAACGACGGCCGCGTGTGGGTGCCAAAGCGTGCAGATGACAATCGTCAGGCAGATCAAATCCCTGAAGATGAACGCGATTACTTCCTCGAGCGCTTGTATCCGTCATATGGCAACTTGGCACCGCGTGACATTTCCTCGCGTGCAGCAAAGCGGCTTGTTGACAAGGGCCAGGGAATTGGACCGTTGAAAAACGGCGTGAACCTTGACTTCTCGGCAGCCATTGATCGACTTGGTCGTGAAGTTGTCGAGGAGCGTTACGGCAACTTGTTCCAGATGTATGAGCGCATCGCGGGTGAAGATCCATATAAGACGCCAATGCGTATTTATCCGGCAACGCACTACACCATGGGTGGATTGTGGGTGGACTACGAACTGATGACCACTATTCCTGGTTTGTATGCAGCAGGCGAGGCCAACTTCTCTGATCACGGTGCTAACCGATTGGGCGCGTCTGCGTTGATGCAAGGTTTGGCAGACGGTTACTTCGTGTTGCCGTACACCATCAGCAATCAACTCTCATCGTTGCTTGGCAAGTCGATCCCAGGCACCGATCATCCTGCGTTTAAGGAAGCCGAGAACGAAGCAAATGCTCGATACAACGGTTACCTAAATGTCAAGGGCAAGCGTTCACCTGATTGGTTCCATCGTGAACTTGGAAAAATTATTTGGAATGAATGTGGCATGGAGCGCACGCGTGAAGGGTTGCAGCAGGCACTTTCTGATCTACCAGCTCTGTACAACGAATTCAAAACCGACCTCCGCGTAACGGGAACAGGTGACAGCACCAACCAAACGCTTGAAAAGGCTGGCCGCGTTGACGATTTCTTCCAGTTGGGCATGGCCATGTGCCAAGACGCGCTCACTCGTGAAGAAAGCTGTGGAGCGCACTTCCGTTCGGAATACCAAACAGAAGAAGGCGAAGCAATGCGTAACGATGAGGACTATTGCCACGTTGCCGCATGGGAGTGGACGGGAGATGCAATGAAGCCTCAACGGCACACAGAAGATTTGGTATTTGAATCGATTCATCTTGCAACAAGGAGCTACAAGTGAGCCATCTTAAGAATCTCACATTGAAGGTCTGGCGCCAATCAGGCCCAACCGACAAAGGGCACTTCGAGAACTACACCATTGATGAAATCAGTGACGAGGCATCATTTCTAGAAATGCTTGATGTATTGAACGAAGGTTTGATCAATGAGAACAAAGAAGCAGTCGTATTTGATCATGATTGTCGCGAAGGAATTTGTGGCACGTGCTCACTCATGATTAATGGTGTTGCCCATGGTCCGCAGAAGGCAACAACTACGTGCCAGTTGCACATGCGCACGTTCAAGAGTGATGACACCATTGTGGTTGAGCCTTGGCGAGCCACCGCATTCCCAATCATCAAAGACCTCATGGTTGATCGCAGTGCATTCGACCGCATTATTGAATCTGGTGGATTTATCACAGCGGCAACAGGTGGAGCACCAGACGCCAACCTGATTCCGATCCCAAAGCCAGTTGCTGATGCAGCAATGGACTCTGCCGCATGCATCGGTTGTGGTGCGTGCGTCGCTGCTTGTCCG
>JAURJB010000036.1 GCA_030832455.1 Acidimicrobiales bacterium | reverse complement strand
CACGTTCTGACCAAGCAACGAAATCTCGGTAACACCCTGTGTTGCTAGTCCTTGCACTTCAGCAACGATGTCAGTGAACGGTCGTGAGATTTCGATGCCGCGCACGCTTGGCACGATGCAATAGGTGCAGCTGTTATCGCAGCCAATCTGAATGGTGACCCACGCGTTATACGAGCGTTCACGTTTTACAGGAAGCGCACTTGGGAACAATGCGTGGTCATCGATGACGGCCTCGTCAAAGATCTCGGTTACTCCACCACTTACCGAAGCCATGTCAAGCAATTCGATGGCGCGGTGCACGTTGTGCGTGCCCATCACCACATCGACATACGGGGCTTTCTCGCGAACTACGTTTTTATCCTTTTGGGCCAAGCACCCGGCAACGACAATTTGGCGATCGCGGCCAAGGGTTTTGCCGGCTTCTTTCCATGGCTTCAACCAGCCAAGTGTTCCGTACAACTTTTCGTCGGCGTTTTCGCGAATGCAACAGGTGTTCAACACCACCACATCGGCGTCATCTTCGTGTTCGGCCATTTCCATGCCGTCTTGTTCGAGCAAACCAGAAATCCGCTCGGAGTCGTGCGCATTCATTTGGCACCCAAAGGTGCGCACAACATATTTACGAGTCACAGTGACCCAAGTTTACCGCCGTAAAAAATGGCAGCCCCGCCGGCCAGCGCGGAGGCACTGACCAGCGGGAGTACGTGGCGGGCAAGCCGCACGAATTAGTCGAGGTCGATTGGTTCGTCGTCTTCTTCGGTGAATGCGGGGGCCTCTACGGCTTCGCCTACTCCACTTTGCTGACGAACTTTTTCGGCCATTTGCACCATGATTTCGGGGTTTTCAATGAGGTACGTCTTGGCGTTCTCGCGGCCCTGACCAAGCTGCTCGCCTTCGTAGGTGAACCATGCACCCGACTTCTTAGCAATGTTCAATTCAACTGCCATGTCGAGCACTGCGCCTTCGCGGCTGATTCCCTTGCCGTACATGATGTCGAATTCTGCTTGACGGAACGGCGGAGCAACCTTGTTCTTCACCACCTTCACGCGTGTGCGTGAACCAACAACCTCTGGGCCGTCTTTGATGGATTCGATACGACGAATGTCGAGACGAACTGACGAATAGAACTTGAGTGCACGACCACCGGTAGTTGTTTCTGGCGAACCAAACATGACACCAATTTTTTCACGCAACTGGTTGATGAAAATAAGGATGGTGTCGCTCTTGTTGAGATTCGCTGTGAGCTTGCGCAATGCCTGGCTCATGAGTCGTGCTTGCAAGCCCATGTGGCTGTCGCCCATTTCGCCTTCAATTTCGGCGCGTGGAGTAAGCGCTGCAACCGAGTCGATGACGATGACGTCGAGTGAACCTGAACGCACCAACATGTCGGTGATTTCGAGAGCTTGTTCACCCGTATCTGGCTGTGAAATGAGCAGGTTGTCGATGTCGACACCGATGGCCTGTGCATACACCGGGTCGAGCGCGTGTTCGGCGTCGACATAGGCGCAGATGCCGCCATTGCGTTGGGCTTCGGCCACCACGTGCATTGCAAGCGTTGACTTACCCGATGACTCAGGGCCGAAGATTTCGATGACACGACCTCGTGGCAATCCGCCAATACCGAGTGCGATGTCGAGAGGGAGTGCGCCAGTTGGAATCGAGGCGATCGTCATGGAGTCTTTTTCGCCCATGCGCATGATCGAGCCTTTACCGAACTGCTTGTCGATCTGGCCAAGTGCTGCGTCGAGGGCCTTCAAGCGCTCGTTACCTTCCTTGGAGTTGTTCTTTACTTCGTGGTGCTTGCTCTCTTTGCTTGCCATGACTGCCTGCTTTCGCTGATTGTTCTGTTTTCCTGTGGACTGCGCACCCTAAATGTGGGGTGTCGCAGGGTTGACCCGCTGATTACCCACATGTGTGCATCCACTTAGCCAAGCGGACGTAGTGACCCTAACCCCGAACAGGTGTTCGGTCAAGCATTTGAAACCCCTACTGGGATTGGGTTTACAGTGTTCGTTTACGAACGGGCGTGTTCAGCGGCATCGGCAATCTCGTCTTCAGACAACGGACGCAAGCGCAAGTCGATTGCCAGCCACACGGTGTAGCTGGTTGGGTATCCACCGATACCAACAAACAGCGCAACGGAACCAACCACTGCAATAAGTGGCCATGCCGGAACATCGGGATACGTAGTAGTTACACCAATCGCCATGACAAACAACAATGAGCCGCCTGTGAGAATGAAATTAATTGCCGCAGCTCCAAGTTGAAACCCAACTAAGTCGCGCTGCCATGCAAAACCACATGTTTTGCAGCGCTCTTCTTGTTTTTTCCATCCTGTAAGAAAGGCGCCTTTGCCTCCACACCGTGCGCAGCGCCGAAACAAACCGCGCACCAACATCGTGAATAAATCTGATTGATCTAACTGACGATTCACGCCGTCAATTCTTGCACAAACGTTCCAAACACATCTGCATAATGCAGTGCATCGGCATCGGTGTGCATTACTGAAATGAGCCATTGTTCGTCAAGACCTGGAGGCAACAACACACCACGGTTAATACCGTGAATCCATTGTGCAAATGCAAGATCAAAATCGCTTGCTTTGTAGTCGCGATAGTTGCGAATTTGTTTTTCGGCCCACGTGATACAACCCTTGGCACCAAACTGCACCGTGTGTGCAGGAAGTGATGCTTCGTGAATGATTTCGCTTACGGCGTTGACCAGCAACGTGTTGCGTGCAATCACTTCGGTTGTTACTTCAGGAGTGCACACTTGCGACAGCACTGCTTTTGCAGCCGCCATGCACAACGGGTTGCCGTTGTAGGTGCCGAGGTGAATCACTTTGCCTTCGGTAATGAGGTCCATGTATTCCTGCTTGCCGCCGAATGCGCCAATGGGCAATCCACCGCCAATTGATTTAGCAAGTGCAACCAAGTCGGGTGTTACACCGAGTGCCCCAGTTGCTCCACCCCATCCTGCAGTGATGCCGGTTTTCACTTCGTCAAAAATCAGCAACGTTCCGTAGTGCTCGGTGATCTCACGAACTTCTTGCAAGTAACCATCGTCTGGCAAACAGATACCAATGTTTTCCATCACCGGTTCAACAATGAAGCATGCAACTTCGCCGCTCTTTAACACACGCTCAAGTGCTTGCGGATCGTTGTATGGAATGACAATGGTGTCGCTGACTACCTTCTTTGAGATTCCGGCAGATGCAGGAATAGAAAACGGAGCATCTGCTGGGCCAGCAACATCGAGTGATGGCTTCATGCTGATCATCACTTCATCGTGATGACCGTGATAACCGCCTTCAACTTTGACGATCTTGTCCCGGCCTGTTGCAGCGCGCGCAACACGAATGGCATCCATGGTGGATTCGGTGCCCGAGTTGGTGAAGCGCCACATCGGCAAGCCATAACGAGCAGCCAACATTTCGGCCACATCGGCATTGGACTCACATGGCGTCACAAACAACGTTCCCTCACCCAGCTGCACATCAATTGCGGCGCGCACATGTGGGTTTTGGTGGCCAGAGAACAAGGCTCCAAAGCCCATGTCGTAGTCGGTGTACACGTTGCCGTCGACGTCGGTCATCTTTGGGCCATGCGCCGAACGAACAACTAACGGGTACGGGTCGTACGCCTGGAAACTGGAAGGCACCCCGAGCGGGAGCACTTTGCGGGCGCGAGCATTCGCTCGTTGGGAAGCGGCCGTTCGCTCTGCGTAGGTGGCCAGTTCTCGTTTTGTAATCTCTTTGGCTTTGTTAGCCAATTCTGAACGCAGCGTGGAATCCATCGCTGACATAATTATCAACTCCAATAAATTAGTCATCTTCAGCCTACACTGAAGCCCACGTGGTGGGCGTAGCTCAGTTGGTTAGAGCGCCAGGTTGTGGTCCTGGAGGCCGGGGGTTCGAGACCCCTCGTCCACCCCATAAATCTCAAGGGTTATCAATGTTTTGAATTCCTGTGAATTGTGATGTGCACAGTTCACAGGAATTTTTTAGTATTCATGCGGTGCTATATAGTTTCGGGCGCACAACAAGTCGCCCCTCTAGCTCAGTTGGTTAGAGCAACGGACTCTTAATCCGCAGGTCCTCGGTTCGAATCCGAGGGGGGGCACCAAATGAATGCGCAAGAGTAATAACCAAAACTACTTTCTGTGAGTTCTGACCGACTCGACTACATACGACCTTCGCGAGGTATTTAGTAGTTGTGACGGCCTCGATGGTGATGCGAAGCAAGGACTTGACGCTCACCGAGATCCTTCAGCCAACGGGTTGAACTCTGAAGTGAAGGAACGTGGTATCCTCACCACACCGTCAGATCATCCTCAGCTCTCAACGCGAGTTCTCTGCTCCGGTGGCGTTTGGAGGGAAGCTGATGAAGTTAAGAAAGCGTCCGCACGCAAAGGTACCTGACGTTAGGGCTAAGCGTCGGAAAACTCTCCGAACCTTATTAATCATTGTTGCGGTCCCGGTCGTGGTGTTTGCTCTCATCCTGGCCGCCACACCGTTTTCTCAACTCGCCCGTGGCTTCATGTTCTCCGTGGTTATCTGGCAAGACGCTGACATCGCACATATAAAAGTCTTTCCCGCCCGAGACATTCCAACATCAACAGCGTCGAAGCTACCTCGTCTTCTCGATGACACGACTCTGAAAGCGTTTAGCACCCTGGACCTTCGTTTCTACCTTGTCGATCAGCCCTCACCGGAGCCGATAAGTCTTCGCTCTCGAGCTGAGCTGGATCAATTTATGTCTGACAGCGACACCACAGCTTTTCTGGTTGTGAAAGATGGCGTTCTTGTGCACGAATGGTATGCCGAGGACATTGACCCCGACGCCTTGCACACTTCTTTTTCTGTCTCAAAATCGATTCTCTCCACGGTCGTGGGGATGGCCATCAACGACGGTTCTATTTCATCACTTGATGATCCGATCACAGCGTACGTTCCAGAGTTGTTGGAGAAAGACTCCCGATTCGCGAACATCACGCTTCGACACCTGATAACGATGACCTCCGGACTGAAATACGAAGAGAACAAGTCGCCCTTCGGCGACCCCATCAACACCTATTACTCCACAGATCTTCGCCGCACAGCGATGAACTCGGTAATTGTTGAGGAGCCCGGCAAGAATTTTCTTTACAACAACTACAACCCGCTTCTTCTTGGCATGGCGGTCGAGCGCGCGACTGGGCGAAAAATCAGTGACTACATGAGTAAAGTTTTGTGGGCACCAATGGGTGCGGAAGCTGATGCCTCTTGGAGTATGGATAGCTTCTACAACGGTTTTGAAAAACTAGAGAGCGGATTCAACGCACGCCCCATTGATTTTGCACGCTTTGGTCTTATGTTCGCTAATGGTGGCAAAGTGGACGGGGTCCAGGTTGTGCCACCGGACTGGGTCGAAGAGGCCACTGCTCCAACAAACGTCTCCGTTGGCCAAAATGACTACCTCAACCAAAATTACCAATACTTTTGGTGGGTATATCCCAACAACCGATTTGCCGCCCAAGGCAACCTGGGCCAGTTCGTCTTTATTTCTCCCGATGAGGCAACCATCATCGTTAGGTTGGGTCGTAGCGAGACTCTGATGTGGCCAATGCTCTTGCTAGAGCTGATCGAACAACTCGAAACTGGTGCTACTACTAATGGGTAATTGCACTTGCGCGAGCATCACACCGCACAACACCAGACGTGCCGTCCAGGCAATGGTGCGTGGCCAGTTAGTAACAACCAGTCGCCTGCCCGTTTCGTCGTTATGCGCCACCGCCATTTTGGAGTGCAGGGGCACCGACAACAGCACGGTGCTGCCGAGGGCCACGGCTAACAGCACCGCATTTGCCCACGGCAACCACACCATCACCCCGTCGGGCGTGCGAGCAAGCAACCACAATGTGCTCACACCTTCAACGAGCATCGGCAGTCCAACAACATAACCCGTGCGAGTTTGATGTTGTTCGGCAACTGCAACTGATTGCGTACTGCCAAATTGCGCGAGCAACGGGTAGTGCACCACTTGCACAAACCAAATCACACCAACCATCACTGCAGTGGCAATGGTGTTTGCATACAACGCAACCATGTTTACAGCGGGTCTCCCGAAAAGCGGTGACGATTGTTGGCAACCCACTTATAGGCGTATTGCGCAATATGTGAAACACCAGGTGCCAACATGACCCAACCTGCAATTGAATACGGAAAGCCTGCGGTAATCAACACGCGCGCAGCAGCATCCGAGCCACTTGAAATTTCGCCGCGCCCACTGACGAACTGCACTGCCTCTTTGCATTGGTCGGCAGTAAGACCAAACGACAATAGGTCTACTGATTGATATGCAATAGGTGTTGGGTGCTTGCGAAACCAGGTGCGCATGTGGCGCACCCATTTACGGCAAAAGCCGCACTCGCCATCAAATACCAAATAGCTCGTTGCCATGGGTTAATTATGCGTTACGCGAGAACGCACTGACCATCTCTACGTGAGGAGTGTTGGGAAAAAGATCCAACACGGTCACGCCTTCGCAGGTGTACCCGGCATCGGTAAGCAGTCGAATATCGCGTGCGCCGGCAACGGCATCGCAACTGACCAACACAATGCGTCGTGCTTCGGTCAGTTTCAGTGTCTCTACGCCAACCGCGCCAAGGCCGTTGCGCGCTGGGTCGGCAATGACCAAGCCTGCAGGCTGTGGGCTCCATTGCTCAACCGAAATCTGGTCAACTTTTACGTTGTAGTCAAACAAGTTGCGTCGCGCATCAGAACATGCAGACGGATTTGACTCGATGAGCGTGGTCTTTGTGTTGTTGTCGAGCAGTGTTGCACTAAACAACCCACCACCACCGTATGCATCGACGACCATGCCGTAGCCACCCGACAGCGCAGTCTCACCTGCTGCTTCGTTTACTTCAGACACCAAAATCTCTGCAGCGGTTTGCGACGCCTGAAAAAACGACGCCATCGACACTTGCAACTTCACACCATGCACCACTTCGTGCACTACCGACTTACGTCCAACCTCAACACCATTTGGCAAGCCGGTGATGGTTGCACCAGGCACATCTTCACCATCTTCATCGTGCAGCCATGCACCAATTTCGCCCGTGGCAGCACCACAGCGCAGCGTTACTTCGGTTGCACCGGTTACGCGCACATCGGCAATGAACTCATTCAGCAATGGGTGCGCAACCATGCACACCGGCGTGTTGACAATGTCGTGCGAGTTAGCGCGACGAAAACCTAAGCGACCTTCTGCATCAACTGCCATGCGCAACGTGGTGCGCGATGCCGTTGGTGCAACATGCCCGCCTGCACGTACCTCAAGGTTTTCCATTTTTGCTGTGCGACGAAGCGCTTCTTTAACAATGCCAATTTTGGCGTCCATGTGTTGTGAGTTGTCAAGGTGTTGCCACGAACATCCGCCACAGCCGCGCGCCACATGCGGGCACGGTGGCTCAACACGGTGCTCAGAGGCTTCGATGATGTTGGTTACGGTTCCGCGAGCGAAGTCTTTCTTGCTTTGGGTGATCTGCACATCCACCAGTTCGCCGGCAAGTGCACCCGGCACAAACACCACTCGCCCATCGGCCAAACGGCCCAACGAATCTCCACCGGCGACAAGCCGTTCAATACGTACCTGTTCGCTATTCACTCTTATTAACTCTACGAGCCAAACGGCATAGAACTAGGCTGATCGGCGTGACGCGGCCCATTCAGATAGCCCCATCGGTTCTTCCTGTCGATTTTTCAAAGTTGGGTGAAGCAGTGGTTGCCCTTGATGAAGCCGGCGTCGATCTCATTCAGTGGGATGTGATGGATGGACAGTTTGTTCCCAACCTCACGTTTGGTCCCGATGTCATTGCCAGCACGCGTTCGCTCACCAAGGTTCCGTTTGAAGCACACCTCATGGTGCTCACACCCGATGTGATGGCCAAGCGTTATGTCGAGGCAGGTTGCCAACGACTGATCGTGCATGTCGAAGCCTGTACACATTTACATCGCACACTGGGCAACATTCGCGAGCTTGGCGCAACTGCAGCCGTGGCCCTTAACCCCAGCACGCCACCAAGTGAAATTGCCCACGTGCTCGACCTTGTGGACTTGGTGTTGGTAATGACCGTGAACCCAGGGTTCGGCGGCCAAAGCTACATCTCCACGATGGAGCCAAAAATTCGCGAAGTGCGCAACATGATTCGCAACGCTGGTCTTGATGATGTTGTTGACTTAGAAGTTGATGGTGGCATCGGGCCAAACACCATCGCTGGTGCAGCCAAGGCTGGTGCCAACGTGTTGATTGCTGGCAGTGCGTTGTTTAAAGAGCCGAAGGGCTTGAAGCATGCGGTTACACAATTGCGTGCCGCAGCAACCGCAGCGTTTACTGCTTAAACAATTTGCGACGGCGCATGGTGCGCGCAATGCCGCGTCGCGTGCGCTGCATCACTACTACTGCCGCCAAGCCACCGATGGCAAGCACTACCGACAACACCAGTGCAGCAATGATCAGCAGTTTATTTTCGCGCAACGGGCGCAATACACCAGTGTCAACTGACGTACCGTTTTCGTTCAATGTGATAATTGCATCTTCAAATGTTGGACACGCATCACCTGTATTGGTTTGACCAAGTTCGGCGCCAAGCGTGGTGGTGGTAGCTCGCAGTTTTGACACCAAGATAGGCAAAAACGGATCAGTCACTGCTCCAACGATGTATGTCTTGCCTACGTCAACAAACTTGGCATCGGTTCCGTATTGCACCTCTACCGTGCCATCACCTGTGACATAGCTACTGGCATCACCCGTAATCGTTTTCTGAATTGCAAAACTGACCGATTCGTCGGACACAGTTGATGCTTTGCCAATAAACACCACTTGTGGCAGCGCTTGCGGAAAACATCCTTCAGGGATGGTGGTCGTTGCCTGCGGGTTAATCAGCGAAGTGGTTTGGGGAACACCAACGAGGTCGCCTTGTTCGTCGGGAATCTCATCGCCTGTTAGCGCAGAGTCGAGCGGCGGCGGCACGGTTGCCGAAACCGAAGCCCAACTGCCAACACCCAGTACCAGCGTGCCTGCGATGCAGACACGAAGTAACCGTTTGCGCATTAGCGACCGTTAAAGCGCGGCACGCGCTTTTCCAAAAATGCAGCCATCGCTTCGGCGGTGTCTTTGGTGCCAAAGTTCAGAGCCTGTGCTGCACCTTCGTCTTCAAGTGCTTGCTCGAGCGTGACGTTCATGGCGTTGTTCAACATGCGCTTTGATTGTGCCAATGCAATGGGTGGGCCTGCTGCCAACTTGGCTGCCCAGTTGTCGACAAATGCGTCCAGTTCGGCATCTTGTTCAACATGGTTCACGAGTCCGATGCGCTCTGCTTCTTGTGCGCTAATGATGTCGCCAAACAATGCCAGTTCTTTTGCTTTGTGCAAACCAATGCGGCGTGGCAATACCCACGTTCCACCAAAGTCGAGCGACAGACCGCGCTTGGCAAAGATCTCGGCAAATCGGGCGGTGTCTGAGCACACCACCAAGTCACACATCAGCGCCATGTTGCAACCAGCACCCACAGCAACGCCGCGCACTTTGGCAATGGTTGGCTGCGGAATACGGGCAAGCGACATGGCTACGTCGGTGATGTTGCGCATGCTGGCAAGTGCGTGCGTGTTGGCGCGCCGAGCACCACCATCGCTCAAGTCGGCTCCGCTGCAAAACTCGCCACCTGCACCCGTCAAAATCATCCCTCGATCGTCAGCGTTGTTCGCAATTTCCTTAAATGTGTCACGCAATTCGTCCCACATGGTGCCATTGGCCGCATTCTTTTTTGCGGGCCGGCTCATGGTCACTGTCACAATGCCGTTTTCGCGAAAAACCTCAATTGTTTCCATATAACGACGATACTGAGTAAATGGGTTTCAATCCGCATCGCAAGCGCGTGAAGCGCACGAGCGACTATCTCATTGTTGGGTCGGCATTTGTGCTCATGATTGCCCTCGTGGTGTGGGCGTTTTCGGGTTAACAACTGTGTCGATGTGGGACGGCCTCTACGGCCAGGTTGAGGTGCGCCGCGTGCAGCCCTATGACGCCAACAAGGTGTACATCTGCCCCGGTTGCAACCAAGACATTCCCGTTGGCATGGGCCACTACGTGTGCGTGCCAGCCGAAGCGGTGGACTTGCGGCGTCACTGGCATTACGCGTGCTGGGATAACCGTTTACCTAAAACGCGTTAGGCAGCACCTCAAGTTGCACGCCCGTGATGGTGGCAACATCAAACCGCGTGCTGCGAATGCGTGCATACAACGCCGCATCATGTGCGCGTAAGTGCTCCACGAAATCAAACGTGGCACGACGTACCTTTAGTTGTTTTGCTGGCGTCACGGCTTCGGCGGCAAAACCAAATGCGTTGTTGGCTCGCGCTTTCACTTCGCACACCACCAACACCGTTCCATGTATCAACACCACATCAAGTTCGCCGCGCTTGCTACGAAAGTTGCGCGCCACCATGGTGTAGCCATGTTGTTCGTACCAGCGGGCGACATATTCTTCTGCCCATCTGCCGCGCGCATTTCGCCGCGCAGCAACACCGCTATGTGTTGCTGGTGTTGCTACAGATCTTTTGGTGGAAGTTCTTCCACGTTGACGTCTTTGAAGCTGAGCACTCGCACCTTTGGCACGAATCGGCTCTTGCGGTACATGTCCCACACCCATGCGTCTGACAACACCACTTCCACAATTGGGCGAGGGCCTTCGCTCAGCACCTTCACATCAACATTGTTGGCCAGATAAAACCGGCGATCAGTTTCGATTGCATAGCGAAACATGCTGACGACATCTTGATACTCCTGTGCAAGCTGGAGCTCGCGCTCAGCTTCAAAGTTTTCGAGATCGTCTGTGTTCAATGTGTGCAGTAGACGAAGAAAGTGGCGACTATTGGTCGTCGCGCTTTTCGCGAATCTTTGCCGACTTGCCCTTACGATCGCGCAAGTAGTTGAGCTTGGCACGTCGCACATCGCCGCGCTTCAGTACTTCGAGCTTGGCAACCGATGGGCTGTGCAATGGGAATGTGCGCTCGACACCCACGCCGTACGACAACTTGCGCACGGTGTACGACTCGGCAATTCCTGAACCAGTGATGGCAACAATGTTTCCTTGGAACACCTGAATGCGCTCCTTGCCACCTTCAACCACGCGTACGTGAACCTTTACTTCGTCACCCGAACTAATTTTTGGAAGGTCTTCGCGCTTGTATTGGTTGTCAACAATGTCGGTGGTCTTCATGAGGAAATCCTTTAAATAGTGAAGTGTGAAGGATACGGGGTTGGCGGGAACTCTTCCAACAGGCGTTGCTCTGCCTGGGTTAGCGGACCTCGTTTAGCCATTAAGTCTGGGCGCTGAGAAATGGTGCGATGCAGGGCCTGAGCCTGCCTCCAGCGCTCTACTTTGGCGTGGTCGCCACTGCGCAGCACGTCGGGCACCTGCCAGCCTCGGAAGTCGGCAGGTCGTGTGTAGTGGGGTTCTTCAAGGATTCCCGACTGACCAAAGCTTTCGGTGAGTGGCGATACCGCGTTGCCCATGACACCCGGGATCAGTCGAGTGACGGCTTCGATCACCAAGCACGCCCCCACTTCGCCGCCGGCAAGCACTACGTCGCCTACTGAAATTTCTTCGTCAATCAAATGTTCGCGAATGCGATGGTCGATGCCTTCGTAACGGCCGCACAGCAAGCTGAAGCCATCGAGCGTTGCCAGCTTGTTGGCAAATGCTTGATCGAAGCGTTTGCCACCTGGCGACAACAGAAAAATTGGTCGTGGCGCATTGGCGCGTTCGATGCTGTTGAACACGGGCTCGGGCGCAATCACCATGCCGGCTCCGCCACCAAATGGTGAATCGTCAACGCTGTGATGCACGTCAGTGGTGTGCTCGCGCAAATCGTGCGTGCGCACATCGACAAGGTTTTCTTTGCGTGCGCGGCCAAGCAGGCTTTCGGAGCAGAAGTCGTCAATCAACTTCGGAAACAGTGTGAATACATCAATCCGCATCGAAGAGTCCTTCTGGTGCATCAATCACGACGCGACCATTGTCATTCGACACAATAAACGGAGTTGGTACGAGGAATCCGTTATCAAGTTCCATAATGGGGTGCGCAGGGTTGTCGATCACGGCAACACATGTGCCGTGGCTGACGCCAGCACTGTCCACCACAACACTGCCGATCAGTTCGTGCACCCACACCACGCTTGGGTCGTCAATGGGTTCGCCATATACATCGCTATTAGTGAGTCGCTCGGCAATGTTGCGATCGGTTAGGCCAGCAAAGTTGATGAGCCAACGATCAGTCGATTTCTTTGATGTTGCGATGTCGTACCACGTGCCGGCAATCCATAACTTGGCACCTTTGCCCGTGCGCAACGGATGATCGCTAAACAGATCGAGATACATTTCGCCACGAACACCGTGTGGTCGCCCAACGCGACCGACGTGCAACAGACCGTGTGGTGGTTGCGAATTAGTTGTCGACGAAGTCGACATCGACATCCACGCCATCGCGTGTTGCAGCAGCGCGCACCACGTTGCGGATGCTCATTGCGGTACGACCGCGGCGTCCGATGACGCGACCGAGGTCGCCTTCACCAACGCGAACTTCCAACAACACTTTGTCGCCATCATTGCTTCCTTCTACAACAACCGCATCTGGGTTGTCGACAATGGAGCGCACAACGTGATCGAGCACTGCCGTAGCAATAGGTGCTGGAATGAGATTTGCTGAATCAGTCACAGGAAAAAGAAAGTCTTACTTGGACTTCTTGGTTGCCATGAACTCGGCCCATACGCCCGAGATTTCGAACAACTTCTTAACGCGCTCGCTTGGCAATGCACCTTGCTTCAACCACTTCATGGCTTTTGCATTGTCGACGGTAAGAGCTGATGGCTCAGACTGTGGGTGGTAGTTACCAACGATTTCGAGGAAACGACCATCGCGGGCAGAACGTGAATCGGCAGCGACGATGCGATAATGCGGCTGCTTGGTTTTGCCTACTCGTGTGAGGCGAAGCTTTACTGACATGGCTTGCAGGCTATCGGGACGGGGGCCGTGAGCCCAACGCCGCAGAGAGGTCCATTCCCCCACCGCCAAAGGGGTTGAATCCGCCCTTGCCGCCCTTTTTGCCGCCGCCACCCATTCGCTTCATCATCTTTTGCATTTCGGTGAACTGTTTCACCAGTTTGTTCACGTCGGCGATTTGTGTGCCGCTGCCGTTGGCAATGCGTTGACGACGACTGCCATTGATGATCTCTGGCTTACGACGTTCTTCGGGCGTCATCGAGCGAATGATCGCTTCGGTGCCCTTCACCATGTCGTCAGAGATTTGTGCGTTCTTCATTTCTTTTGGCATGCCTGGCAACATGCCCATCACTGAAGACAAGTTGCCCATTTTTTTGAGTTGTTGCAGTTGATCAAGGAAGTCGTCGAGTGTGAACTCGCCTTCCATCAGCTTTGCTGCGGCTTTTTCGGCTTCGTCTTTTTCGAATACTTTCTCGGCTTGTTCGATCAACGTGAGCATGTCGCCCATGCCAAGAATTCGGCTGGCCATGCGATCGGGATGGAACTGTTCAAACGCGTCGAGTTTTTCTCCGGTGGCAGCAAACGCAATTGGTTTGCCAATTACTTCTTTTACGCTGAGCGCTGCACCACCTCGTGCGTCGCCATCGAGCTTGGAGAGAATCACACCGCTAATGGCAATTGTTTCGTCAAATGCTTTCGCTACGTTGACGGCGTCTTGACCGGTCATCGCATCGATCACCAAGAACGTGTAGTCAGGCTTTACAGCAGCGCTGATGTCGCTGACTTGTTG
>JAURJB010000035.1 GCA_030832455.1 Acidimicrobiales bacterium | reverse complement strand
CTTACCCCCGCAGCAACGGTGCCAATCCCCACTTCGGACACCAGTTTCACGTGCACGCGTGCTGCAGGATTCGAATTCTTGAGGTCATGAATGAGTTGCTTGAGGTCTTCAATTGAATAGATGTCATGGTGCGGCGGCGGAGAGATCAGCCCTACGCCAGGTGTACTGTGCCGAGTTTTTGCAATCCATGGATACACCTTGTGTCCCGGCAATTGTCCGCCTTCACCAGGCTTTGCACCTTGCGCCATCTTGATTTGAATGTCATCAGCATTGACCAAATATTCACTCGTCACACCGAACCGACCAGAAGCAACCTGTTTGATTGCTGACCGCTTCGAATCGCCATTACTCATCTGCTGATAGCGCTCGGGGTCTTCACCACCTTCTCCGGTATTGCTCTTTGCACCAATTCGGTTCATGGCAATAGCCAATGTTTCGTGCACCTCGGCCGAAATCGACCCATAGCTCATCGCGCCGGTTGAAAATCGTTGCACGATGCTGGCAACTGGCTCAACTTCATCAATCGAAATAGGAGTGCGATCGGGAGCAAATTGAAAGAGCCCTCGCAACGTTGTTAACACCTTTGATTGGTCATCAACGGCCTGCGTGTATTGCTTAAACAAGTCATAGCGACCTGAGCGTGTTGCATGCTGCAGTCGGTACACCGTCTCGGGGTTGAACAAGTGATGTTCGCCTTCGCGGCGCCACTGATATTCGCCTCCCAACTCAAGTTTGCGATGAATGCGTTGATCAGGTCGACGAGGGTGAGCGACGCCATGACGCGCTGCCACTTCTGCACTCACCTGTTCGAGCCCAATTCCATCAATTCGCGAAACGGTTCCCGTAAAAAACTCGTCAATTAATGACTTGCTCAATCCAATTGCTTCAAAGATTTGCGCGCCGGTATATGAAGCAACAGTTGAAACTCCCATCTTCGACATCACCTTCAACACACCCTTGCCTGCGGCCTTGATGTAGTTGTTGACCGCCTTTTTCGGATCCATCCCTCCAAGGCCATGCATCCCTCCGCCATCCTGGGCAGCGATCATGTCTTCAATCGATTCAAATGCCAGATACGGGTTGATTGCCCCTGCACCGAAACCGACGAGCAACGCCATGTGATGAACTTCTCGCGCATCTCCACTTTCGACGATCAGGCCCACTTTGGTGCGTTGCTTCGTGCGAATCAGATGGTGATGCACTGCACTAGTGAGCAACAACGACGGAATTGGTGCGAATACTTCGTCGCTATTTCTGTCGGAGAGAACGATTAAGCGAACGCCTTCATCGATGGCTGTACTGATGTCGCCGCAAATCTGTGCGAGCGTTGCGCGCAGTCCGCTTTCGCCTTCTACAACTCGATACAGGCCACTCACAACGAGGCTGCGCAGATGTGGATAACGTCCGTCTTCGTTGATGTGAATGATCTTTGCCAAATGATCGTTATTGATGACAGGAAATGGAAGTACCAATTGTCGGCAGTGTTCTGCTGTGGCATCGAGTAAGTTGCCTTCTGGGCCAACAGCAGTGCCCACTGAAGTAACGACCTCTTCACGAATTGCATCAAGCGGTGGATTTGTCACCTGAGCAAAGAGTTGCTGGAAGTAATCGAATAACAATCGTGGCCGAGTCGACAGCACTGCAAGTGGGGTGTCTGTACCCATTGAGCCAATTGCTTCTGCACCGCTCTTGGCCATCGGCGCAAGAATGATTTTCAATTCCTCGTGGGTGTAACCAAACACTTGCTGACGTCGCAGCACACTGTCACGACTAAACACAACATGCTCGCGATTAGGCAAGTCTGCAAGTTCGACGAGCCCGTCTTCGAGCCATTGTGCATACGGTGCCGCTGCAGCCAGTTGGCCTTTCACTTCTTCATCACTGACGATGCGCTGAGCTGCAGTATCAATCAGCAGCATCCGCCCAGGCTGCAATCTGCCCTTCTTGACAATTTTTGCTTGATCAATCTCGACGACACCTACTTCGCTGGCCATAATCACCACATCGTCATCAGTCACCCAGTAGCGACTTGGACGCAACCCATTACGGTCGAGCACAGCACCGATCAATGTGCCATCAGTAAATGCAATACACGCAGGCCCATCCCATGGCTCCATCAGCGATGCGTGATAGCGATAGAACGCGCGTTTTTGCGCATCCATCGTGGCGTGGTTTTCCCATGCCTCGGGAATCATCATCAACACTGCATGTGGCAACGAACGACCACCCAGATGTAACAACTCGAGCACTTCGTCAAACGACGCCGAGTCAGAGCCACCCATTGCACAAATGGGAAACGCACGTTCGAGACCTGGCAACAATGAGCTGGACAACATTGATTCGCGTGTGCGCATCCAGTTTCGATTGCCCTGCACCGTATTGATCTCGCCGTTGTGGGCAATGTAGCGATACGGGTGTGCTAGCGGCCATGAAGGAAACGTATTCGTGCTGAAGCGACTATGCACCAAGGCCATAGCCGACTCAATTCGCTCATCAATGAGATCGGGAAAGAATTGCGCGAGCTCGGGCGTAGTCAACATGCCCTTGTAAATCAGCGTGCGTGCCGACAATGATGGAAAATAGGTTTGTTCGGCAGCAGGAAGCTCGTGCTCAATTCGTTTACGCGCGACAAACAACAAACGGTCAAGATCAATATCGCTTTCTCCATCGACACCGCGCACAAACATCAGCGAGAAGTACGGCATGACGCGTCGCGCACTTTCCCCGAGGCAGTCGGGGTTCACAGGCACTTCGCGCCAACCGAGGAGCTCTAGACGCTCCTCGTTCAGGATGCGTGTAATTGCAGATTGTGCCGACGAACGATGAACGAGATCGGTTGGCAGAAACGCCATGCCTACGCCGTAAGCGCCAAGTTGCGGCAATGGAAATTGTGTAACTGCAGCAAGAAACTTGTGTGGGACTTGGATGAGCACACCCGCTCCGTCTCCTGTTTCAACTTCGGCACCAGTGGCACCTCGGTGCTCCATTCGGCACAGCGCACCAATTCCCATCGCCACGATGTCATGCGATTTGCGTCCCTGAACATCAACAACAAACGAGACGCCACATGCGTCGTGTTCAAATCGTGGGTCGTATAAACCGCTTGCGGGCGGCATTGAATGCTGCATTGTCGTCCTTATCAGGTTGATTACCGGGACGACGTTGGCCCGTAACGAAACTCTAGCGAGAAATCCTTAAAACAACGATGCCGGCTGATAATTCGGTGGTCGTTTTTCAAAATGCGACATCACTGCTTCCACCTGATTCGCCTGACCAATCAATCGACCGATCACCTCTCGCTCATGAGCAAACTGCTGTGCAGCACCGTCATTGGATTGCAGGTTGAGCAGTTTCTTTGCACCACGCACAGCGTCAGGACTGCGTCCAGCAATTTCTCGTGCGAGCACCATGGCGTCTGCATGCGGGTTCTCTGCAAGATGTGTCGCAAGTCCTATTTCATAACCCTCCTTGCCGGAGATCACCTTGGCTGTAAACACCAATTCTTTTGCAATATCTGGTCGGACAAGTCGAGACAGCATCAACGTTCCGGTCATATCTGGGATGAGACCCCAATGAACTTCACGCACCGATAGCTGAGTATCAGGATGCACGAATCGAATGTCGGCGCCAAGCGCGATTTGCATTCCTCCACCAAGCGCATGTCCGTGCACTGCAGCAATGACCGGCACCGGAACTTCCTGCCACACCCAACACACCTGCTGAGCAAGGTGCGTAATCCGCCCTTCAGACATTGCCCCAGCATTCATGCCCGATTCATTCTTCGGGTCTGGTTCGGACTTTGGGCCCTCGGCCATTGCCTGGAATGAACCAAAGTCAAGACCAGCACAAAACGATGCCCCATCTCCAGACAACACAACTGCACGGATTTTGGGCTGCGTCTTGAGGTACTCACCCGCTGCAGCAAGCGATGTAAACATCGCATTGTCAAGTGCGTTTCGCTTATCCGCGCGATTCATTCGCACATCTGCAACACCATCAACAACTTCGATCGTGACACGATTTTCGATAACTCCTGGAATCACAACAAATCCCCCTTCAGGTGGCTTGTCTCTATCGTGGCATGGCACACTTGACTTCATGCAACTCAACCTTTCAGCCGATGAAGTTCTTAAAACCACCCGCAGCGTTCGTAAGCGCCTTGACTTCGACCGCCCTGTGGAGCGCAGCGTTGTTGAAGAGTGCCTCGATATCGCACTTCAAGCGCCAACAGGCGGCAACCAACAGGGATGGCACTTCATCGTGGTTGAAGATGAAGCCAAGAAACAAGCACTCGCCGAGATTTACCGCGCCAACTGGGCGCTCTATGCATCACTTCCCCAGGGCGGCGGCGGCAAGGCATTGGCCGATGACCAGATGACACGCGTTCGCGACTCAGCAACGTTTCTTTCGGAGAACTTTGAAAAAGCACCGATGCTGATGATTCCGTGCATCAAGGGGCGACTCGAAAACGTTGACGTCGCTACCGGTGCAGGTGGCTGGGGATCACTGCTTCCCGCAGTATGGAGCTTCATGCTTGCTCTGCGCAATCGCGGAATTGGTTCTGCTTGGACAACCATCCACTTGATGCTGGATGGAGAAAAGAAGGCAGCAGAACTGCTGGGAATTCCGTACGAGAAAATCACGCAAGGCGGGATGTTCCCCATCGCGTACACGAAGGGTACCGACTTTCAGCCAGCCAAACGTCAACCGCTAGAAAGCGTGTTGCACTGGGATAAGTGGTAATCACTAGTCGACAAGTCGCAAGCCAGTTGGTGCAATTGAAGCAGTAACCGCCGGCAAATCCACAACAAAATTGGTGCGGTGCGCCGGAAACACATGATGCGAAACGAGCACCGCTTTACCTGAAACATCTTGCGTCACTCTGTCGCAACTCAACACTGGCGACCCAACCGGAATCTCCAATAACTGAGCCTCAGTTGTTGTTGCCGCATCGGCGCCAATTGTTTGCGTTGCTCCACCAAGATTGATCTTGAGCAAATTGTAAAACGATGAATGCTCAACATCGTGTCGCGATAAGTGCTTACCTAAATCAAATGGACACCACACCGTGACCACAGCAAACGGATGATCGTCTGCCATGTTCACTCGCTTCACACGCAACACTTGCTCGCATCCAAGCAACTTTGCGACTTTGCGTGACGTTTTCTCAAATGCAAAATCAATGATCTTGCGCGCTGGTTGCAAACCACTTGCCACCATCTGCTCTTCGATCGTTCCCAACCGCCCCAGCGTCTGAGTCACTGGCTCTGCTGTAACAAACCAACCAAAGCCCTGCTTTGCACTCACCAGACCCTCATCCCGCAACACCTCTAACGCGCGCCGCACCGTGACTCTGCTGACCGAAAACTCTGCAGATAAATCCGCTTCACTTGGCAACAATCGACCAGCCATAAATTGGCCAGCCACCACCCTGTCGCGCAAGGCTGAGGCAATTTCGTGATATCTGACGCTGCGCACTTGTCCTATACTTGTCTACATCGGGGTCAAATGCAACCCCATCAACAGATCCATCACATCGGGAGAACCCTCATGGCCGCTAGCGCAGGAACACCAATTGAAATCGCCAACTCCGCTTACAGCACATTGGCCGACAACGTTGCACTCGGTCGCAAACGTCTTGGTCGCCCGCTGACATTAACGGAAAAGATTTTGATCAATCACCTCTCGCAGCCACAGACCCAAGAGATGGAACGTGGTCGCAGTTACGCCGACTTTGCGCCAGATCGCGTTGCAATGCAGGACGCCACCGCACAAATGGCGCTGTTGCAGTTTATGACTGCTGGCTTGCCGACAACTGCTGTACCAAGCACGGTTCATTGCGATCACCTCATTCTCGCGAAGACGGGCGCCAATATTGACCTTGGTGTTGCTATCGACACCAATAAAGAGGTGTATGACTTCTTGCAGAGCGTTTCCGCAAAATATGGCATTGGGTTTTGGGGACCGGGAAGCGGAATCATTCACCAAGTTGTGCTCGAGCATTATGCATTCCCGGGAGGCATGATGATTGGCACCGACAGTCATACTCCAAACGCTGGTGGGCTCGGCATGATTGCAATCGGCGTTGGTGGTGCGGACGCCGTTGATGTGATGACCGGATTTCCCTTCAATGTTCGTTGGCCAAAAGTTATTGGAGTCAAACTCACGGGAACACTTTCGGGTTGGTCTAGCCCCAAAGACGTCATCCTTGAAGTTGCCCGAATTCTTACCGTGCAAGGTGGCACAGGTGCAATTGTTGAATACATCGGCGACGGCGCCGACAGCATCTCGGCAACAGGCAAAGCAACCATTTGCAACATGGGCGCCGAGATCGGTGCAACGTGTTCGGTCTTTGGCTACGACCAACACATGTCCGACTACCTCACGGCAACAGGTCGTACCAACATCGCTGCCGCTGCCGACAAGGTCACCGAACACCTCCGCGCAGACGAAGGCGCCTTGTACGACCGAGTAATCGAGATCGATCTTTCACAATTGAAGCCGCTGATCAATGGTCCTCACACACCAGACCTTGCACACAAAGTTGGCGCTGCATTGGGCACCGCAGCGCAAGCAAATGGTTGGCCACTCGAGATTTCTGCAGCCCTCATCGGTAGTTGCACCAACTCGAGCTACGAAGACATCACACGTGCGGCGTCCGTAGCCCGTCAAGCAAAGGCACACGGATTAAAGGCCAAATGCGAATTGCTGATTACGCCTGGATCGGAGCAGATTCGCGCAACGATTGAACGCGATGGATTGCTTGCCGATTTGGAAGCAATCGGAGCAACCGTGCTCGCCAATGCGTGTGGCCCATGTATTGGGCAATGGGAACGTTCAGGTGAAATCACCAGTAAACCCAACACCATCGTCAACTCGTTTAATCGAAACTTTCCGAAACGCAACGATGGCTCGGCCAACACGTTGAGTTTTGTCACCAGCCCCGACACCGTGATCGCACTTGCTCTCGCGGGGCGTTTGGACTTTGACCCAACAACCGACACGATTGAAGCCCCGGACGGCACACTTGTGAAACTGCAAGCACCAACTGGTGAAGTGCTTCCAAAAAAGGGTTACGACGCTGGTGTCAACACATTTATTGCCCCACCTGCAGATGGTTCGCACATTGAAGTGATCGTTGATCCACTCAGCGATCGCTTGCAGTTGCTTGAACCATTTAAAAAGTGGAATGGCAACGACTTCTTGAACATGCCTGTGTTAATGAAGGCAAAGGGCAAGTGCACCACCGACCACATCTCTGCTGCGGGAAAGTGGCTGAAGTACCGCGGACACCTCGAGAACATTTCGGGCAACTTGTTTGAAGGCGCTATCAATGCGTACACCGGAGAAGTTGGTCAGGGCATTGACCTCGTTGATCGTCAAACTCGCGCATACCCCGAGATCGCCATGCGATGGGGCAAGAACAAGTTCCAGTGGTGTGCAATTGGCGATGAGAACTACGGCGAAGGCTCGAGTCGTGAGCATGCAGCAATGGAGCCCCGATTCCGCGGTTGCTGCGTGATCCTCGCACGATCATTTGCACGAATCCACGAAACGAACCTGAAAAAGCAAGGCATCGTTCCATTGACATTCGAAGACCCAGCTGTGTACGACCTCATTGAGCCAACCGACGTCATCACTGTTCGTGGCATGCCACCAAAGCCAGATCAGCCCGTGCAGTGCTACATCGTTAAACAGCGCAATAGCGAACAGATTCCATTCACCGCATTACACACATTCAGCGAGGAACAAGTTGAGTGGTTTAAAGCTGGAAGTGCATTGAACGTTGTTCGACAAAAAGTCATTGACTCAAAGAACTAGTTGACCAATGGAAGACCTCGCTCTCATGGTGTCAATCATTTTGATGTACACCATCGTGTTTGGTGTTGTCGGAGTGTTCACTATGTGGAAAACGCCACAAAACCAAATGATTCGGATGGCGATGATCGTGCTATTTCTGCCAGCGATTTATATCTCGGCACAGCTCACATTCAATATCAGCCAACTTGCGGGTCGACTTCTCTTTGGAGTAATTACAGCAGTGATTGTTGGTGCGATTATCGCGTTGATCAAAAAGCCAGCACGTAAATTACCGTTGCGCTAATCAGTACCCGGTCGTCGTTGTGCTTCGGCATCTGGGTCTCCGATGTATCCCGATGGATACGTCGCACGCAGCTCAGCGTCAGTTGGTTCATACGGCTGACGCGCTTGAGGGGGCAACAGCTGGCTGATCGCGTCCATAATGCGTTGCGTGTTGGACTCAATCAACTCGTCAGACAACTCACTGCAATCAAGTGACACCGGCGCGCCGACCGTGATTGAAACCAACGGCGGATTCGACAGGTTGAACACATCAGGAATTTTGGAACTGCGTGGCCAGACTTTTTCTGTTCCCCACAGCCCGATGGGTATCACTGTCGCATTGGTCATCATGGCTAATCGAGCTGCACCCCATCGGCCACGCAACACAGGATCAAAAAAAGTACGACCACGAGGGATGGTTCCTTGCGGCATGATCGCAACCATTTCTCCAGAATTAAGCGATCGAGCTGCTTGCTCTAATGGCTCATCACTACCCGATGCACGATCGACTCGGATTCCACCGAGCAAGGAAGCCATTTGACCAATGAGAGGTGCGTCAAACACTTCCTTCTTGCCCAAAAATCTGACTGTTCGACCAGTGCGCGCCACCATCATTGCAACGGCAAATACGTCGAAGTAACTGCGGTGGTTTGCAACCAAAATCACTGGACCACTGTGAGGAACGTGTTCGATTCCTTCAATCGTTGTTTTTGCAAAAGGGAAAACCTCGGGGCGAGCAAACAGCAGTCCAAGCTTTTGGATATCCGAAACGTTGACCGGAATCTTTGTTCCAGATGACTCATCGCTAAACACTTCGGTTGGCCACTTCTTTGCAGTCGCCATCACTGTCAATCGTGGGTCAGGATTTACAACATGTGGAAAACCCACAGCATCAAGCAATGGTGCGTCGTACACACTGTCGGAATATGCGTAGCTGTGGGCAAGTGAAACACTGTGGTCTTGGCACCAGGCTGTAACTGCCTCAAGTTTTCCGGCTGACCACGCAAATGGACCGATCAATTTGCCGGTGTACAACCCCTCTTCGTCAACATCAAAACGTGTGGCAACAACATCGTCGAATCCCATTGACCGTGCAAATGTTGCAATCAAATCGTGAGGAGTAGTTGTTGCCAACACCACCTTCACTCCGTTGCGCCGGTGTCCTTCAATAATCGCTCGCGCTTTTGGGTGAACCAGCTGCATCAGTTGCGCACTTGCAGAATTCGCAGCAGCAATTACCGCATGCCGTGGTTTCCCCTTCATCACTGCCACTCCCTGACGTGCAAGCAACATGCTTGGCAGTGTTTCGCCAACAACGTTAAACACCCGGTACAACATCTCTTCACCTGGCAGACGTGACTGTGACACCACTCCTGCGTCACGCAATGCGGCACTCAACAACGGACCTGAAGCCTGACTGATCAATGTGCGATCAAGATCAATAAACGCTGCAGCGCGAAATTCGGTGGTATCCACAATCGCAGGCTATTGACTAATACATTCGCCCGCAGAAACGGGAAAGGCCCCGCTCGATGCGGGGCCTCTCAACCTTTGATTCGGTGGCTGGGGGAGCCATCCGAGTCACTTTCGGGTGGACCATGGGGGTGGCCTCACCGCGATATGTCTCAAGTATGCCTTACCCGTGGGTAAGCGTTCAAGGCGAACAAGGCGATATCACCTATCTATTTCTGTGATACCCGGCCTGAGGGCCAAGTACAGTGCGGATATGGAAATTCGCCACTTAGCCAGCCTGATCGCGATTGCCGACCATGGTTCGTTCTCTGCGGCCTCCCGAGCGCTCGGCACCGTGCAGAGCAATGTCTCTGCACATATCTCCCGCCTCGAAAAAGAACTAGGCGTATCCCTTGTCGAGCGCCTCACCGGCAAACTCACAGAAGATGGGGCGATGGTCGTCGATCGAGCACGACGCATTATCCACGAACTTGAAGACATCGAAGCCGATGTCCAATCAACCGACACCGAGGTTGAAGGCGACACTCGCCTTGGCGTCATCGGTACCACGGGCCGTTGGCTGATGCCACGCTTACTTCCTGCATTACAGAAACAACATCCCAAAGTGCGCGCAATCATTTATGAAGGAAGCTCATCAACACTGCTGCCACGATTGCTGGCTGGCGATCTGGATGCGGCCATTGTCCACTTCCCTATCGACAACCCCGAATTTGATCTGGTTGAACTTTTTGCTGAAGATCTCGTGCTTCTCGTGCACACAAAACACCACTGGGCCAGCAAGCAAACCATTTCACTTGCAGAGTTAGCAACGGAACCATTGTTGTTAGCACCACGCAACACATCATTACGACGCGTGATTGATCGCGCTGCAGGATCACAGCGGCTTGCACTGAAAGCGCAAGCCGAAATTGATGGCGTGCGACTATTGACCAGCATGGCGTTTGAAG
Organism: Acidimicrobiales bacterium; assembly: GCA_030832455.1. Classification (GTDB taxonomy): domain Bacteria; phylum Actinomycetota; class Acidimicrobiia; order Acidimicrobiales; family Ilumatobacteraceae; genus UBA3006. The sequence goes on along the minus strand of JAURJB010000035.1, from coordinate 3,670 downwards.
GTTTTGGTCCTGCAATTGTTCCTGCAACCGCAATCCCCGGATGGGTTAAGGGCGATTTCACTCGCGTGACAATTCCCGAACTACCACGCCGAATAGTTGGCTGGGCATCCCGCAAGCGCCCAATTCCTAATAAGCCAACACGCGCAACACTGGAAATCACTCAAGCAGTGATCGCCAAGTCGGGCGACCGCCAACCTGGCGTAACAACTAACCTCTAGTCGTGTCCACTCACGTGCCGATTCGAATGGGCGTGCAACTGCAGCACGCGGTAAAAGGCGCTGCATCTTCCGAGGTGCGTTTTCTCGAACAGTCACAACGTCACGTTGTCTGGGTAGACGTTGATTCCGAGTTCCATCGAGGTGCACTTTCGGCAGATGCCTCGGGAGTGATCGCCAATGCAGCAACTACTGCAAGCAACCAACGAATCCCTCTTGTCTTGGCAATGGCTTCATCGGGAGCCGACATCCTGGAAGGGATTTCTGCATTGCACGGTTGGGGACAAGCTGCACGCGCAATTGCCCAGTGCTCGGGCGTTGTTCCCATCTTCACGATTGTTAATGGCCCAGCAGTTTCTGGCCCCGCTCTACTCATCGGTCTTTCCGATTTCGTCATCATGACCAACGACTCATACGCATTTGTGTCGGGTCCAACCATGGTTGCCGAGTTCACTGGAATTTCGATGAGCAATGAAGAACTCGGCGGCACAGGGGCTCACGCAAAACAGAGCGGCGTTGCAAGCCTGGTTGTTGCCGACTATCAATCTGCAATTGAAGCACTCGAGCAGCTTCTTGCATTTATTCCAAACAATGTCGACGAACTTGCCCCACACGTTGCAACTGGCGACCCAAGCGATCGGCTCACGCCCGAAGCGGGAGCGCTTATCCCCGATTCCACCACTGGCAGCTATGACGTACGAAAAGTGATCAGGGCAATTGCCGATGATGACTACATATTTGAAGTGCGTGAGCGCTGGGCAGCCAACGTCATTACCGCATTCATCACCATTGATGGCGAGTCAGTAGGAGTAGTCGCTAATCAGCCAATGGTGTTGGCCGGCACTCTTGATATCCCCGCATCGCAGAAAGCAGCGCGTTTCGTCTCGTTTTGTGATGCATTCAATATTCCCCTTCTCACACTTGTTGATACACCTGGCTTTTACCCGGGTAAAGACTTGGAATGGCGTGGCATGATCCGACATGGTGGACAGTTGGTGTTTGCATATGCCCGAGCAACCGTGCCTCGTGTGTGCGTGATTTTGCGCAAAAGCTATGGCGGTGCGTACATCGTGATGGACTCGAAGAACATGGGTAATGACCTGTGCTTGGCGTGGCCTACTGCAGAACTAGCCGTGATGGGCGCGGGGCAAGCCGCAGCTATTTTGCAACGTCGGGCCACACCAGAAGAACGTGCGGTGTTTGAAGCCGACTATGCAGAGCGGCTACTCAACCCGTACGTCGCGGCCGAGCGTGGATATGTTGACTCGGTGATTCACCCTGAGGAAACTCGGCGTGAAATATCATCTGCATTCACCATGTTGCGCGATAAACGCGAAAGACTTGCGCCCAGAAAGCACGACAACACACCTTTATAAAGCGCTGCCCTCTACACTTTGTGTATGGCCGAAACCATCACCATCATTGATGACCGAACGGGCAAGAAAATTACTGTCCCCGTAACCGACGGTGTGTTTGCATCTTCCGCATTACGCGACCTTGATCCAAATCTGCGCATGTACGATCCGGCGTTCTTGTCGACCGCTGCCTGCCAGTCTGCAATTACGTATCTTGATGGCGAGCAGGGAATCCTTCGCTACCGCGGCTACCCGATTGAACAACTAGCCGAGAAGTCATCTTTTACCGAAGTGGCGTACCTGCTTCTCAACGGCGAACTTCCCGATTCGCAGCAGTTGGCGCAATGGAACTACGACATCACGCACCACACGATGATTCACGAGAACATGCGCAAGCGCTTTGTGGACGGTTTCCACTACGACGCGCACCCGATGGGTGTGTTCATCTCGGCCGTTGCCGCACTTGGCACGTTTTATGACGATGCCCGCGACATCTTCGACAAGGAACTACTAAACAAGCAAATCCTTCGACTGATTGCCAAAGTCCCAACGATTGCCGCAATGACCTACCGATTCTCTGCTGGTTTGCCTTTCGTGCTCCCTAACAACTCACTGTCGTATGCACACAACTTCCTCAACATGATGTATCGCATCGGCGATGACTTCGAAGTCAACCCAACGCTGGCCCGTGCCATGGATGTGCTGTTTATCCTTCATGCCGACCACGAACAAAACTGCGGCACAACAACAATGCGGGTGGTTGCCAGCGCCAACACCGACCCGTATTCGGCAACTGCAGCAGCTGCTGCCGGCTTGTACGGACCACTGCATGGTGGTGCTAACGAAGCAGTAATCCACATGCTGACAAAGATCGGCAACGTTGCCAACGTTCCTGCATTCATTGAGCGTGTCAAAAAGGGCGACGAAAAGCTCATGGGCTTTGGACATCGTGTGTACAAAAACTTTGACCCACGTGCAGTAATCATCAAAAAGTCTGCGTACGAAGTATTTGAAGTTACGGGAATGAACCCGCTTCTTGACATTGCACTCCGACTTGAAGAAGTGGCATTGAAAGATGACTACTTCATCTCACGCAAGTTGTATCCAAACGTCGACTTCTATTCCGGTCTCATCTACCAGGCGCTCGGATTCCCTGAAGAGATGTTCACGGTGTTGTTCGCAATTCCGCGCACGGCGGGATGGCTTGCTCACATGGTCGAGTTACTCGATGACAAAGAACAAAAGATCAGTCGTCCTCGCCAGTGGTACACCGGCGCAGATGAGCGCACATACGTCGATATGCAAAAACGCTAACTCTGCGAGTTAGCCAGCAATATCAATAACGATTTTCCCGATGTTCCCGTTTGCACCCATGAACGCATGGGCTTCGGCAATTGCTGTAAATGGATACCGGCGGTCAATCACTGGTCGCAGCAACCCAGACTCAAACAGCGGAATAATTTCGCTTGAGAATCGCTGACTGAGAGCGATCTTTTCCTCCAGCGGACGCGCGCGAAGCACGGTTCCCGTGAGCGAGGCCCGCTTTGGCATCAACGCCCCCAGATTGAACGCCGTATTTCCGCCGCCCATTACTCCGACCTGCACGATGCGACCGCGTACTGCAATGCACGCCACATTGCGATCGAGATACTCGCCGCCAATGACATCCAAGATGACGTCTACACCTTTACCATCGGTTGCCCGTTTCACTGTTTCAACGAAGTCCTGGGATGTGTAATCAACCACGACATCAGCGCCAAGTGCTGTGACAGCATCAACCTTGGCAGTTGAACACGTAGCAATTACTCGCGCACCAATTGCTTTGCATATCTGCACAGCGGCCGTACCAACGCCCGATGCGCCAGCATGAACAAGCGCCCACCTGCCACTCGTCAGGCCACCTTGCAAAACAAGTGCATCCCATGCGGTGATAAACACCTCGGGGATCGCTGCAGCATCAGCGAGTGAAACATTGCGCGGAATACGCATTGCCTGTCGTTCGTGCACAACCAGTTGTTCGGCATAAGCGCCGCCACTGACAATACCCATTGCCTCATCACCGACATTCCACAACTTCACTCGGTCACCCACCGCAACAAC
>JAURJB010000034.1 GCA_030832455.1 Acidimicrobiales bacterium | reverse complement strand
AAATTGCTGTTATCAAAAGCGCAGGCCATTGTGCACATACCGACCAACCCGAAGCTTTCGCTGAGGTCGTGAATCGGTGGCTAGATAGCCAACCCAACTGCAAGTAACAGCCCAACAACAAGTTGCGCTTTGCCGGTCGCCCCAAGAACTGGAATGAGCTCGCGGCCCTGTGCACCTGCGGCCACCACTTTGACCGCGGGCACTACCGAAACCAAACCCAACATCGCGATCAAGACGCTGCGATCACTGATGCCAACTACAGCAATCATGACAGCAACCATCACAAACATTGCATAGAACAGCTGTCGTGTCTTGCGATCACCGATGCGAACAGCAAGTGTTTTCTTATTCGCTTGAGTATCTCCAGGTATATCGCGCAAATTGTTGATGACCAGCAAGGCGCACGCGAGCAAACCCACAACGCTTGCTGCCAACCACGTTTCTAGATCAATCGTTTGTGTAATCGCGTACACAGAACCACACGTCGCCACCAGACCGAAGAATACGAAGACGAACAATTCGCCAAAGCCGAAATAGCCATAGGGCTTCGGACCTCCGGTGTACAACCAGCCAGCCGCAATAGACACTGCACCGATGGGAAGCAACCACAGCGTGGTTGACAGGGCCATCAGTAAACCAAAACACGCTGCAATTCCGAAGGCAATGATGGCAGCACGTTTGACTGATTTTGCGGGAACCAACCCTGAGCCGACCAAACGCAAAGGACCGACACGATCATTGTCTGTCCCCTTTATCCCATCCGAGTAATCATTTGCATAATTGACTCCAACCTGCAACGACACACCGACGATGAGTGCGAATACAGCATTTAGCCACATCTTTTGTTGTTCAGTTTGCTGCGATATCGCCTGACCACATGCAACGAACACAGGAACAAACGCAGCGGGCAATGTTCTTGGACGAGCCCCCAAAATCCACAGTTGCACTCCGCTTGGTTGTCTATTCATCACTCCAGTGTCGCATCTCTCACCGCCTACGCTGATGACCGTGCATCGGTTAATCGCTTTGGACATGCCTGCCAGCAATGGCATGATCCGCCATGTTCTCTCTGCATGGGATCAGGGCGATGCTGTACTACCAATTGATCAACGCCTTCCCGAACGCGCAAAACGTGATCTGGTGTCGATGTTGCGTCCTAGTCAGATCATTGGGCCAGACGGCAACGTCATCCAACGCAGCGATGGTGCCCCTGTCGAGGACGGCGATGCTCTCATTATCTCCACGAGTGGATCTACAGGCACACCAAAAGGCGTGATTCACACACATCAATCGATCGAGACGCTCCTTGCGATGTCGGAGGCGCGACTCAACACTGATGCCTCTACCCACTGGCTGTTATGCCTACCTGTTTCCCACGTTGCAGGATTCAGCATCCTTGCCCGTGCGGTTAAACATGGCAACCCAATCACCATTCACCCGTCCTTTGACGCATCGCGAATCATTGAAGCTGTTCGTAGCGGAGCAACTCACGTCTCTCTCGTTCCAACTGCGTTGACACGAATCGATGCATCGCTGTTTGACAAGATTCTGCTGGGCGGAGCTACAGCGCCCGCACACCTGCCTGCCAATGTCACCACAACGTACGGAATGACCGAAACATTCGGAGGGGTCGTCTACGACGGACGACCTTTAGATGGCGTAGTCGTTGAATCAATCGAGCACGAGATCGTTCTAAAAAGTCCTTCATTGTTCCGCGGCTACCGATTATCTGATGCAACAGTCTCTACTGATGGATGGTTTCACACACATGACAGTGGATCGGTTGATGATGGAGTTGTGAAGATTTACGGTCGCACCGACGACATGATCAACACGGGTGGCGAAAACGTGTGGCCTGCAGATGTTGAACGAGTGATCGCTCTTCTTAATGGCATAACAGAGGTTGTCGTTCGAGGATTACCTGACGCAACATGGGGAGAACGTGTGGTTGCGTGGATCACCAGTTCAGATGGCACCATGTTCTATCGCGACGATATTCGCGACCACGTCAAGAAACATCTGCCCGCATTCTGTGCTCCTGCTGAAGTGCGAATGATTAACGAGATCCCGAAAACCTCTCTTGGGAAAGTTGATGTTGCTGCTCTCAAGGCTTTGACATGAGCGCCAATGACACGCAACTGCCTACCAATTATTGGAGGCAGTTTGTGGCCAGCGGAGTTTCAAATGTTGGCGACGGCATGGTGCATGCTGCAGCGCCACTACTCACCCTCACTCTCACGTCCGATGAGCGACTTATTGCCGGAGTGAGTTTCAGCGCAATGATTCCGTGGTTAGTGCTTTCTCTTCCTGCAGGCGTTTACATAGATCGATTCGATCGAAGGAAACTCATGATCGGCGCCAATGTCATCCGCGCGCTGCTCTTCGCCATGATTGCAATTTCTGCTGCCACCGGAACAATGAATATTTGGACCTTTATGCTGATCCTCCTTGGCGTGGGTTGTTGCGAGGTTGTTTTCGATATGACTGCGCAAGCGTTTCTGCCTCAAATCGTTCCCCCGCACCTACTGGAAAAAGCGAACGGACGACTGTCAAGCCTCGAACTCATCACCAACACGTTCATTGGTTTACCTCTTGGGGCATGGGCATTTGTCATTGCAGTTGGAGTGCCCTTCGGCGTTGACGCAGCCTCGTTTGCAATGGCTGCGGCACTTGTAGCAAGTATTCGAATCCCCAAGGATGTGGGCAATGACGAGCAACAGCCCATCGCCAAACCAGCATTCATTCCAGATCTCAAGGAAGGTTTCGCGTGGCTCTGGCACAATCGCCTCATCAGAACCCTTGCAATCATGCTCGGCATCACAAATATGACTGCCATGTTCGGAGACGCGATATTTGTGAAATACGCAGCAGATGAACTTGGAGTTACCGGCGGCGCATTCGGTCTATTGCTTGCGCTTACAGCGATTGGATCGATACTGGGCGGCCTGCTTGGAGAGCGAATAGCGAAGAAACTTGGAGTCGCCGAATCGATCATCTATTCGTACTTTGTATTCGGATCTGTCGGAATCATTTACTTTTTCTTGCCTTATGTTTGGGCGATTGCAATTGCTGCCTCACTCATGGGTTTGGCAGGAACGACATGGAATGTCGTTACGGTGTCGCTGCGGCAACGCGTGATACCGACCGAATTATTTGGCAGAGTAAACAGTGTGTACCGATTCATCGGAACTGGATCAATCGGAATCGGAGCGATTATCGGTGGTCAAATTGCATATGCAACCAACCTCCGTATGCCGTTCATTGTCGGCTCAGTAATTTGCCTCTTGGCGTTAGCAAGTGGTGGACCGACGCTATACCGCGAGGTGCGTAATCACATCGCACCAGAGGCAACGCCCGCACCACCATCAATCACGTAAGTTTCACCAGTGATCCAACTCGCAGCATCTGATGCAAGAAACGTTGCAAGATTGGCAATGTCTTGTGGTTCTCCAAGACGCTTACGTGGCAAGCGCTGAGCCAATGAGTCGCCATAGTTGTCGACCAGCATTTGTGCAAAATCGGTTTTCACCAAACCCGGTGCAATACCGACAACACGGGTTAACCCGAGCTCACCTGCGAGTTGACGTGTGAGATGAATCAACGCTGCCTTTGTGAGGTTGTATACGCCGAGGCTTCCTTCTGCGCGGAGACCTCCGACAGAGGCGATATTGATCATCACACCTGGATGGTCAATCATCCATTGATGCCATACATGCGAACTCCAAAACAGTGGTCCTCTGAGGTTGACCTGGAATGTTTTGTCGAACTGACTTTCCGAAACATCAAGGGTTGGACCTGCGTACGGGTTGGTCGCTGCATTATTCACGAAAATATCTATCTTTCCGAACCGATCGATGGTCCTGCCGACACACACCTTTGCAAACTCGGTATCTCCGGCGTTTCCAGCAATGTATGCCGTGTCGCCTCCGCATGCGACAGCGGCAGCGCGCAACGCATCTTCTTTACGCGAGGTGATCATCACTTGCGCGCCTGACTCAACAAAAGATTGAGCGATCGCTAATCCAATACCGCGAGATCCACCTGTAATTAGCGCGACTTTCCCATTCAGCGAAGTGTCCATTCGCCAAACGATAGTCGTTACTGAGTTATTGCGCTGATCCTCACCTGCTGAATTCTTCGACCATCCAGCAGCTCCGTGCTGATCTTCCAGCCATCAAACTCAACCCATTCACCCTGCACAGGAACATGTCCGAGCATTCCGAAAATGAAACCGCCAATGGTGTCATATTCAGTTTCAGGAATCTTCATTTCTAACTCACCGTTCAAGCGCGAAATTGGCATTGATCCGACAACGACGTAGTCACCATTGCCCATTACCTGCAATGAAAGGTCTTCGTCGTCGTGTTCGTCGACGATCTCGCCCACCAACTCTTCCAAACAATCTTCAAGTGTTGCGAGCCCGACAATGATTCCGTATTCATCTGCAACCATCACCATGTGGTACTTGTTCGCCTGCATATCACGCATAAGATCAGCGACAAGCTTGTTCTCGGGAACCACAACAACTTCACGAATGAGAGAAGTGATGAACTGACTGCCGCCACCACTTCTTTCAGCAACCACAAGATCCTTCACATACACAATTCCAACAACGTCGTCTACGTCATCGTCGTCTTTACGCAAAACTGGCAGACGGCTGAATCCTTCTTCAACAGCTTTGTCCAAGGCTGCAGTAACAGTTAGATCACTGTCGATAAATACGGCGTCCGGTCGTGGCACCATCACTTCGCGCACCACGGTGTCACCGAACTCAATTACCGACTCAATCAGTTCGCGCTCTTCATGCTCAATCACGCTTTCGTGAGCTGCTGCTTCAACTATCCCCAGGAACTCTTGCTCACCGATAAACGGGCCTTGCTTTAGCCCCTCACCTTTCACGATGACGTTGGTCAATTTGATCAAGATTGTTGAAGCTGCGCGCAATGGCCAGAACCTCACAAGAAGCGCAATCGGTTGTGCGGTAAGCGTCGCTCCACGAACTGGATTCAGCAGCGCATACGTCTTTGGAACAGCTTCGGCAAGAACGAAGAACACAACCACGTTGAGCGCAACACCAATTGCCACACCTGCCGGACCAAATAACCGACCCGCGACAATACCTGTCAATGTTGCTTGGACCGTTTGACAAACATTCACAGTAAGTAGCAGTGGGTTAACCCACATTGTTGGCTCTGCCGCAAGACGCACGAGTGCCTTGCCTGAGCTAGCGCCATTTTCTGCGAGAGCTGAAGCGCGAGGCTTTGTCAACTGCGACAAACTCATTTCGGCGAGCGAGAGAAAAATTAACACGACCAAAATGACGACCACCGCCACCAACATCCAGTAGTCAGATGTAACAGGTGCTTGTGCAATGATCATGAAGTAGGTATCTCCTGGATGTGCCGAAAATTAGATGGCGCTTCACCGCGCCAATGAAACGCTTCGAGGTGTTGTCGCTCTCGTGCATGCATCTTTGCCTCAGCCTCTGGCGTGTCGTGATCGTCTCCCAAAACATGGAGAATGCCATGCACAAGCAACAACGCGAACTCATCGTCAATAGTTCCAGCATGCTGAGGAGCTTGATGCACTGCAACGCTTGGACAAATTACAACGTCACCAAGCAACAATGGAAAGTCTTCGAGATCAAGTGGTGATGGTTCTGGTGTCTTTGATAATGCACAAGGCCCTGGCGAGCGAACTGCTTCAACTGCATCAAGAGGAAAGGATAGAACATCTGTGGCATAAGCATTGCCCATGTACTGAGTGTTCATTTCGGTCATTGTTGAGGCGTCAACGAACATCACGGTCATCTCTGCAGCTCCACGAACGCCTTCTGCGTTCAGAACATCGAGTGCTAACTGCTGCCAACGCGCTAGATCAATCTCAACATCTGTTTGCTCATTGGCGATAAAAATCTCTGGCTCACCATCACCGCCTACGCGTCGCTGTTTGGATTTACCCGGTTGCGAATCAGCCATGGCTTGAAGGTTGTCTTTCATACGCGGCAACAATGTCGGCCACGATGCGATGCCGTACCACATCGCTTGCATCAAGATACACAAACGTGAGGTCTGCAATATCTACAAGCACTCGTTCGAGCCCGAGTAAACCACTTCGGCCGTTAGGCACGTCCACCTGGGTTGTGTCACCTGTGACGACAACCTTGGTGCCAAAACCTATGCGGGTGAGGAACATCTTCATCTGCTCGGGTGTGGTGTTTTGTGCTTCATCCAAAATCACGAAACTGTTATTTAACGTTCGCCCACGCATAAACGCAAGTGGTGCAACTTCGACAATTTGTTTTTCTAAATACAGTTTGGCTGTTTCAGCTCCGACCATGTCATGCAACGCGTCGTACAGCGGCCTCAAATACGGATCAATCTTTGCAGTTAAATCTCCTGGCAAAAAACCAAGTCGTTCGCCCGCTTCAACTGCAGGTCGGGTCAAAATAATTCGTTGTACGCGCTTGGTATGCAGTGCGTGCACAGCCATTGCAACCGCGAGCCAGCTCTTCCCCGTGCCGGCAGGACCGACACCAAAGGTGATCACGTTGTCACGAATGGCTTCCACGTACTTTCGCTGTCCTGAAGTCTTGGCCCGAACGTTCTTTCCAGCACTCGTACGCAGGATGTCCTCGGTCAAAATTTGACTCGGCTTCTCATTTGCCTGAACCATCACTATTGAACGCGATAACACTGATTTATCGAGTGACTCTCCGCGCTGCAGCAAGGCAGTGAGTTCTTCGAACAATCGCGAAACCACATCGGCTTGCGGGCCACTGAGCGACACTTCGTTGCCACGAACTCGGATCGCGACATCGTCAAATTCTTGTTCGATAAAGCGGAGATGTTCATCTCGCACGCCAAGCAGACCGCTCATGAGATGTGCCCCGGGCACAACAAACGTCACTGCCATATCTCCCGTAAATCTAGCGGGATTTGCGACCTGTCAAAGGGTGCTAGACAGACTCTCTTCACTTGAATCTGTGCGGGATTGCTCGTCACCGGAGCCAGCTGCGAAGTCGAGCGCGTAATACCGCTGCACGGTTAATGGCACTAGTTCTGCCCCGCCAACCTGACGCGCCATGCGATGCATCAATTCGGCGGCGCCACCCTCTGCTTTCGGTTGGTTCTCCTCGGGCATATCGAACACCAGTAAAGCGCCTTCACGGGCTTCTGCCGCCATTGCCTGCCTGGCCATGAACATGCTGACACCTTTCGTCACATATGCAGGGTCGACGACTGCCCACACCACGTAATGAACACGATTGCTCGCGAACTGCTGTGGATAATGCAACTGAAAAAAGTGTTCACTCAACCATCGGGTTCGCTTGACATCAAGAGAGATCATGGTCATGCCTACGGGCATATTGTCTTCCCAAACAACCCATGCCCGATTCGATTCATCGATCAGTTGATCATTGAATTCGAGCCTGTCCAACATTTCGTGTGTCACCGCACTTTGAGCAGTGCGCGCATATGCGCGGGAATACAACGTCCACAACTGATCCTTCAATACAGGATCGGTAACTGGCGAATGTCGGGTTACAAACATGCAGGGGTGCTCCAAAGAGACCGATTTAACGGTCAAAGGCACTCCGCCTACGATCAAAAATAGCCCATCCTCATCAGCCCAAAAGGGATGCTGTACCGTTTGCCAAGTGAATTCTGCGCCTATTTCACGCCTTTCGTGGGTTCTCGCAGGCGTTGGTGCGGCCCTCGGATCTGCGATCATCTACGGGCTTCCAGACCGTCTTGTCGACATCGCGTATCTGTTTGCCGCCTGCCAAGTTGTGGTGTGTCTCGCCATTTCTGCTCGTTACAACAAACCCGATCGCGTGTTATGGCCCGCGTTGTTCATTCTCGCTGTCGCCCTTGTGAGTGCACAGATCTGGGATCCTCTCGTTGATCCGACCGACCCGATTCAGGTTGTCCCCGAGTCGCTCTACTTGCTTGTTCAGATGACGCTTGCAATTGGGTTGTTGTTCATCATCAGGCGTCGAATTGGTAACGACCCAATCAGCGTGTTGGGTGATGGCCTAATCGCAGCACTCGGCTCGTGGTTTTTGATTTGGGTTCTGTTATTGCAGCCAACGCTTGAATCAAGCAACGCTTCAGTAGCAGTTACCGCAATTCAAGGTGCGACGTTGGCTACGAGTGCAATTGTTCTCTTTTCACTAGCGACACTTCTGTTTGGAGATGCCTCGCGAACATCAGCCGTATGGCTGATCGCAGGCGCAATCACATTCACGCTTGTTGGTGACTTCATATTTGCTGCACACGAGTCAGGTCGCGTGCAAATTGATAACAAGTACAGCACCGCAAGCTATGTGTTTTGCTTGTTCTTGTGCTCGGCTGCTTTTGTCCACCCCACCATTTCAACCATCACGCTTCATGGTTCAACGCGCGCTGCACGGCCACTGCTCGGACGACTGATTACCACTACTGCTGCGCTCACCATTCCCGTCGTTGTCCTTGCACTATCCGAACCAGTCGACAACAACGATCGCACGGTCCGTGCAGTATCAATTTTTGTGCTCACCATTGCCGTGACTGCGCGAGTCATTCATGCTGTTCGTGCAAACGCAATCACTCAACGGGCACTAGTTGTATCCGCACAAACCGATGCTCTGACGGGCCTGCCAAATCGAAGCCTGATGCTTACTCATGTTCGCAATGCCCTCGTCACTGCAGAATTTGATGGCCGACACCCGTCGGTTCTGTTCATTGACGTTGACCGATTCAAAAACATCAACGACTCCCTTGGTCATCAAGCAGGCGATGATGTGCTTATCGCAGTCTCGCAACGACTCGGACATGCGCTTCCCGACCGCTGCGTCGTTGGACGAATTTCTGGAGATGAATTCGTCATTCTCGACCCAGGCACCCGAGGCACTAGCGATGCAATGCTGATTGCCGACACCATTCTTGAAAGCTTCAACGAACCGCTTTCGCTCAGGCAAGGTGACGTGTTTGTGTCCACCAGCATCGGCGTTGCAACGTACAAGCAACACGTTTCGTCGACGGCAGACGACCTTCTTCGTCACGCAGATACGGCGATGTACCGAGCGAAAGATGCAGGTCGAAACTGTGTAGCCATTTTCGACGAATCCATGCTTGAACGGGTAACGCAGCGCCTTGCAATTGAAACATCTCTGTATCGAGCACTCGAGAGACGTGAACTTCGTTTGGTACATCAACCCATCATCGATATTGATCTTGGTGACGTTGTGGGATTTGAAGCCCTTATGCGTTGGACTCGCGAAGACGGCAGCATTGTTTCTCCCGCCGAATTCATCCCCATTGCCGAAGAGACGGGCACCATTGTCCCGATTGGTGCATGGGCGCTGCTTGAGGCATTAACCCATTTGCGCGGCTGGATCAACGAAGGTATCTGCAGTCGAGACGCAACAATGTCGGTAAATGTGAGCCCACGTCAATTGCATGATCCAAACTTTGTACCCGTTGTCCATGAAGCATTGATGCGCTCGCAAATCGCACCTGACCAACTATGGCTTGAAGTAACTGAAGGCGTCATGATTGCCCAACCTGACCAAGCCTTAGACACGTTGACCCGCCTATGTGAATACGGTGTCCGAGTTGCAATCGACGACTTTGGAACCGGATATTCATCACTTTCATTACTCCAGAAATTCCCTATTCAACGATTGAAGATTGATAAATCGTTTATTCATGGCGTAGCCGACGACCTTGGCGCGCGCTCGCTTGTTCGCACCATTATTGCGATGGGTGATTCTCTCGGTTTAGACATGGTGGCTGAGGGTGTTGAAACCGCAGTACAGCTTCAGGCACTGGTTGAATTGCGATGTTCGAAAGCCCAGGGATATCTGATTAGTCATCCCGTTGCACCAAGCATGATGGCGACAACGATCGCATCGCTTGAACAATTCGATGGTTGGTCAAAAACTAAGGGCCGAAACCCGAACAGCTAAATCTGCTTAGGACGGCGTGGCACAAACCCGCTGGTGCGCTGCTTGTACTCTTCATAACCAGGACGACGCTTCGACATTGATTTTTCAAGCATCGGAACACCCGACACACGAAGCAAGAAGAAATTCATTAGCAGGCTGCCAGCCAAACCGATCCAGCCGTACGACACATTGACGGCAACGATTCCAATGCCCCACCACACGCACGCATCACCAAAATAGTTGGGGTGTCGTGTGTACTTCCATAATCCGGTTTGCATGACTAACCCGGCGTTGTTTGGGTTCTTCTTAAATACTGCGAGCTGCCAATCTCCCACCGCTTCAAACACAATCCCGATCACAAAAACAATAATTCCCAACAACACATTGATCGAGATATCCGCATCGTTATCTGCAATGCCTATTTGAACCGGCAACGACACAATCATCATGATCAGGCCTTGTAGGAAAAACACGGTAACCAAACTGATAAGTGTGAAATTCTTACCGTAGTGCTTACGCATTGCGACGTAGCGGAAATCTTCGGGCTTTCCGTGGTTGCGAAGCCACAAATACCCCGACAGCCGCAATCCCCACAGCGTGGTAAGCGCGAGAAGCACCTGCCCGGTACTGCTTACACTTCCAACATTGAACGCACTCGCCCACGCGACGATTACGAAACCTAAACCCCAGAAAATATCGACAATTGATGCGTTCCTTAGCACAACACTGAGTAGCCACAACAGTGACATTGATACCCCAATGACGACAATTGAATTAATTAGCGTGTCTACAACCATGATCAGACGCTAGTTCAGAGAAACCATTTCGTGGCATCGTAATGCGGCTTAAGATTGTTGAATAACTTCTCGTTCTTGCAGAGTTGAGGTGTCTCCCCTAACGCCTGCGGAATTCCATCCTTGAACGTCCATTCGCCGCGCTGAGATGTGTCTCCACGTACATAGCTTGAGATCGCAAAGGCTCGCTCTTTCTGCGAATCATTGGGAAGTGATCCGTGGACGGTCATCAATCCCCACACCACCAAGTCTCCTGGTTCGAGCACAACATCAATCACTTGCGCAGGGTCGATACCTACTTGAACAAGTTCATCGTCTTGTGTAAGACCTTTCATGATTTGCCCATCACCGTTATCTGAAAGTCCCAGATAACCCATGGTGTGACTTCGAGGTACAACCTTCAAACAGCCGTTTTCAGGAGTTGCGCGATCGATGGCAAGGCCCATCGTGACTGTGTCACGTACGACATCTTCATAACTTGAGCGACTCTCCCTAAATCGCAGATCTTGGTGAAAGCGATATCCCGTCAAGCGAGCCCCCGGTGGCTTCCAATGAATCTGCTGCGTTACCTGTTTGATGTTGTTGCCAAGCAAAGGCTCAAGCAATTGCAAATATCGCGGATGACTGCGGAAAGCGTCAAAGTAAGCGTCTGCCCAAGCAAACCAATACGCCTGAATGACGTACCGCTTACCGAAGTACTCCTCTGGCAGGATTTCGTATACCAAGTTTCCGTGGCGAAATGTGACCGGATGTTCGAGAGCTATCGCTTGCAACTCTGCAGCCTTCTCTTGCAATCGCACAATCTCGTCAGTTGGAAGAAAGTTGCGCACGATTGCGTAACCCTCATCGTGAAACTGACTGATTGCGTCCTCTACAGCACGTGTATCAAGCATCTGCGACACTGAAGAACTAGGCCTTCTTTTTCTCGGCCTTCTTGGCGCGCTTCTCTTTCAAGGTGAGCTTCGCTTCTTTCTTCTGGTTGCTATTTTTGTTTTGCTCTTTGTTTGCCATGCACCATGCTTACTACAAAAAACAGAGTCGTGCCCAACAAAGTGAGCCCAGTGGCCAGTACCACGCTAGAAAGCTCAAGCTGACTTGACATCAAAATAGTGACTGCGATTCCCAAGACGGGCAGTACTGGAACCAAGCCGATCGTTAATGGCACCCTGAATACTCTCACTACATCTGGCTTCCGTACTCTGAGGACGATCACAATGACATTGACCAATACAAACATCAGATATACAAGAGCATCAGTTGCTGCAGCCAACTGATGTATGTCGCCCACCAACAGCAACAATGCAGCGAGGGCAAATGCCGCTGCAATCGCATTGCGAGGAGCGAAACGATTATGCAGTCTTGCAAATACTTTTGGTAGGTCTCCTTGCGACGCCATACCGTAAGCCATTCGAGAAGCCGCTGTGACGACAAGAAGTGTTGTGTTCATTGTCGTTATCAGCGCAATAACGCTAACAATGTTGCCAGCGCCTGACCCAAATGCATCGAGCACGACATCCGTTAATGGCTGTTTTGAATTTGCGAGTCTCTGTGATCCAAGAACACTGACACTGACGACAGCAACGAGTACATACAGAATCGTTGAAATGCTTAACGACAACAAGAGCGCCCGAGGGATGGTTCGTGATGCATCTTTTGTTTCCTCCGACAATGTGATGATCTCATCAAAACCAATGAAGGCAAAGAAGATCAAAGCCGAACCCGCGAGCACACCCGATAGCCCGTTACCAGCAAACAAGTCGACATCGCCGACATGATCAACGCCTAGAACCACTACGAGAATGAGTCCACCAACCTGAGCAAAACTCAAACCGAAAATTAGCCACGACGCGCGTTTCATTCCGCTTGCCGCAACCAATGCAACAAAGACCAATAAGGCAAAAGCCGTCCACTTCACGTTGACGTCGAAGAAGACCTGTACATAGCGAGCAAAACCCAATGAAACAGTTGCTGCTGCAACAATCAACGCAAGCGTCATAGCCCAGCCGGCGGTAAATGACACCCAGCGCGGGAACACTTGTCGAGCAAACTCGTGTTCAGAACCGGCACGCGGAAACATTGAAGCAAGCTCCATGTAGCTGAGTGCAGAAAGCGCACTGAGTAAACCTGCCAGCAGGAACGACATCCACACCAATGCACCAGCTTCTTGCGCAGCTGGTCCAAGCAAAACATAAATACCTGCACCAATAATGACGCCGACGCCACTAGCGGTGAGATGAGGTAGGCCAAGTACCCGTTGAAACGTCTGGCTATCTTGGCGCTCTTCCATTAGCGATGTTTCAAACGAAGCGACTGCCACGAACCGTCAGCAGTCCATCCACCGTCAACCGGCAAACTCACTCCATTGATGAATCCCGATTTCGTTGAGTCACACAGAAACGCAATCGCTTGAGCAATGTCGTCGGGCTTGGCGAACCGCGCCATAGGTACATGCTCCGTGATGTCTGCATCGGTATAGCTACCGCCCGCCTGATCCTTGTGGTCCATCTCAGTCTTCACCCATCCAGGACACACCGCATTGACTCGAACACCGCGAGCGCCCCATTCGACGGAAAGGGTTCGCGTAAGACCAATGAGACCATGCTTGCTTGCGTTGTAGGCCGATCGGTCTGCCACACCTTGCAATCCTGCAACTGACGCCAAATTGACCACAGAACCCGAACCAGCAGCGACCATGGCGCGTCCGAATGCCTTTGCAAGCAAAAACGGTGCCACAAGATTGACGTCAAGTACTTTGCGATACAGCTCGGCCGATGTATCAAGTGCAGAACTAATGCATGAGATTCCTGCGTTGTTCACCAATGCGTCAACGCGCCCAAACTTGCTCATTGTTTGCGATGCAGCAGATTCAACAAAGGACTCATCGGCGATATCGCCATTGAATGCAATCGCCGATGAATACTCAGACACATCAATTGACTGCAAATCCAATAACACCAAGGACCAGCCGCTCTCATTAAGAACCTGGGCCGTGCGACGACCAATGCCCTGAGCCGCACCTGTGATCACCGCAACTCGCTGAATTTCCATAGTTACCCTCTCAATTTCTTTACCATCAGACTGACTTTCTTTCCAGGTCGTGTCTCGCATTCTTCCATTTCAACAAAACCTTCACGTGCGTGAAATTTTAGAGACCCATCATTGCGAGGCTTTGTATTCACCTCAAGCGCAAACCATTCGGCAGTACTTCGCAATTCCACCTCTCGGTACAGATCGGCACCAATCCCCTTGCCTTGCCATGCTGCCGTGACTGCGACCCGATCTAGATAAATAAAGTCAGTCAATTTTCTGCAAAAGTATTCGTAATTAGGACTTTTATATGCCGTACCTGGCGGCAGCACCATGCAAAACCCGACCACCGTGTTTTCGTATTCTGCAACTAGCGAGATAGACGACATCGCAAGAACTTCTGCAAGTGCTTCTATTGATTCCTCACCAACCGCAGGAACATTCTCTTGGTTAATGTGCCATACAGCGTCAAGATCCGAAATTGCCATTACTCGAATCACAACGCTCATAGTGTTTCAATCTAGGCGTGCACTATAAACTTGAAGCATTACCACGTCGAAAATCATCCTGTATTACAAGTTCACGCCGTTAGGTGACCCTGACGGAATCCGATTATGGCAACGAACATTGTGTGAAAGTCTCGGGCTACGAGGCCGGATCCTGCTGTCTCAGCATGGAATTAATGGCACCGTTGGTGGCCCGATTGACAAAGTCAAAAAGTACATTCGCATAACTCGCGAATATCCTGCTTTCAAAGAAATGGAATTCAAATGGTCCGATGGTGGGTCTGACGATTTCCCCGACTTACAAGTAAAGGTACGACCAGAAATAGTCACCTTTGGGGTTCCAGATGAGATTGTGGTCGATGAACATGGTGTTGTTGGTGGCGGTGTTCATCTCAAAC
>JAURJB010000033.1 GCA_030832455.1 Acidimicrobiales bacterium | reverse complement strand
TACATCAACAACAGCAGTCAACCTCAGCGTGGCGCAGTTCTGGTGATCATGCTGTCAACGTTGTTGCTTGTTGCGCTGTCGTGGTATCTGCGCAGCACATCGCGTGTAGGCAAGGAACGTGTTCGATGACATCAGTTTCCACTCGCCGCTTCAAAGCTCTCCCCATCCTCATTTGGGGCTACATCACGTGGAGCCTTGTCCCTGTGATCATCGCCGTTATCTATTCGTTCAATGATGGGCGTAGCCGCACGGTGTGGAAAGGATTTTCATTCCGCTGGTGGTTTGGTGATGAGTACGCTTCGGTATTTCACGATGATTCGATGCGCAACGCCATTGTTAACTCGCTCGTCCTTGCCGTAACCACAATGCTGATCGTGACGCCACTTGGCTTGGCACTTGCGATCGGAGCACATCGCATGCGTGGTAGAAGCGCTTCTGCAGTGAAGGGCATGACTTCAATCCCACTTATCACCCCCGAAATTGTTGTCGGTGCTGCACTCCTGCTTACCTTCACTCGTCTATTCAGCGGAATTCCACTTGGCTATCCCGCACAATTACTTGGCAACGTAACATTTTCAATTTCTGCTGTTGTTGTGATCGTTCGCGCACGCTTGGTGTCGATCGGTTCAAGTTTTGAAGAAGCTGCCCGCGACCTTGGTGCATCCAGACTTCAAGCCTTGCGTTACGTATTGATGCCGATGCTGTGGCCTTCGGTGATGGCTAGTTTCGCGGTGGTGTTCGCAACTGTGATTGACGACTTCGTAATCACCAGCTTTCTCTCGGCAGGTGTTGGCTCTGAAACTGTTCCGTTGCGCATCTATTCATCAATTAGAGGCGGTGCAACTCCAGCACTGAATGCGCTAGCCACACTTCTTGTGCTCATCACTTTTGCAGCGCTCACCATTGGAGTGTTTGGTTTGTCCATCTGGCGTAAACGACATGGCGAACAAGGTGGATTTAAGGCAGCGCTTTCCGACCTCACCCGAATGGGCGAATAACTAGTTCAGAGGCAATACGCGCACTGCGTCTGGCAGTACGTCAATATTCGTTATTGCATTTTCTTCCAGATGGCGCGAATTTTCATCGTTCGGAATTTCTGCAACCAACTTCACTCCCCCAACATTGAGTGCAATGCGCAACGATGAACCGGCGAAGGTAACGCGCTCAATGATTGCTTGCTGGGTTCCCGTACCCACGTGAATGCGTTCTGGGCGAATCATGACCATACCATCGCCCATTGGCGCGCTTTGTGGAGCAGCAAACTTCACGCCAGATATTTCGACCACGCCTGTTGACACCACGCGACCCGGCAACAGGTTCGCTGCCCCAACGAACTTGGCGACATCGATCGTTGCTGGCTTTTCGTAAATCTCGCGTGGCGGCGCAACCTGAATCAGCTTGCCTTCGCGCATCACGCCAATGCGATCGCTCATGGTGAACGCTTCATGCTGATCGTGCGTCACATAAATGAACGTGATGCCAATTTGGCGTTGCAACGATGCAAGCTCAACCTGCAACCGCGCACGCAACTGTGCATCCAATGCACCCAGCGGCTCGTCCAACAACAACACACTTGGTTCAAGCACCAATGCGCGCGCAAGTGCAACGCGTTGCTGTTCTCCGCCCGACAACTGTGGAACGCGACGCTCGCTAAACGAACCAAGCGCAACGAGTTCAAGCGCTTCCATAACGCGCTCTTTGTCCGACTTCGTAGAAACCGAACCTGGCTTTTCAAAACGCAAACCAAACGCCACGTTGTCGAACACATTCAGGTGCGGGAACAACGCGTAACTTTGGAACACCGTGTTGAGTGGGCGTGTCTCTGGCTCGTCGTGCGTAACGTCGCGGCCATCGATCAGAATGCGACCAGAATCGGGAAGTTCGAACCCACCGATCATGCGCAACGTGGTGGTCTTGCCACAACCAGATGGGCCAAGTAACGAGAAGAACTCACCAGCGTGAATTTCTAAGTTGACGTCGTTAACAACTGTGCGCTCGCCGAACAGTTTGTTGACATGCTCAAGCGTGACCGCACCATCCAACATGAACTAGTTCTCCCCCATAGTTGTGGAGCTAAGGGGAATTGAACCCCTGACCTCTTGCATGCCATGCAAGCGCTCTACCAATTGAGCTATAGCCCCGCTATTTCCTGAAAGAGCCTAGCGTTATCGCTTGGATTAGCGCAGAGAAGAAATGGCTTTGCCCAGTTGATAAATAAACACGGTGGCTGGCGATGGATCCAATTGATCTAGCAATGCCTTTTCGATTGTGTCGCAACCCGGCCTTAACATCACGATTGTCAGATCCCGTGAAGGAATCCCTACCCCAAACTGCCGGCATGCACCCTGAAACAAAAACGTGTCAGTAGGCAAATCCGGATACAGCGACCCTTGACGCCCAACCGTGATCGAAGTTCCCTTGTCGCTATTGAGCCAAATCTGCAGACCGTACGAGCCATTCATTGAGGCATTTGTAGCCGTGCTCGTGACCTGTGGTGTGAGCGAGTCAACAACATACTCAGGGGTCAAAATCTGTTGACCATCCCACATGCCATTTTGCAGATAGAGACGAGTCAGTTTTGCAATGTCAGAGCATGTTGATACAAATCCAACATAAACAGCCTCAATCCCTTTGGGGTCTTTTTCAATAGTTGTCGTCATTCCAAGTTTCGCGAACAACTCACGTTGAGCAAAGGTGGATACCGACTCACCCGTCGCACGTGAAAGCACAACTTCAAGCGCTTGCGTACTCGCATTGTGGTACGACCATCTCAGCCCAGGAGACGTGGCATGTTGTGCACCCCCGTTTACTGGAAACAAAGTCTGGCTTCGCAAATCCTGCAATGAATTAATCAGGTTGAAATCACTTCGCGTGGAGGTCATCGCAAGTAGGTGACGGATGGTAACCAACTCGCTTTTTGTTCCTACCCATTCCGTTATGAACTTTGACGCTCTGTCGTCAATGTTTAGGAAACCCTGCTTTTGCGCAATTCCTACCAGTGCACTTGTAAATGACTTACTAATTGACGCCGTGAGAATTTTTTTATTAGGAGTGTGGCTTCCAAAGTTCCATTCGGCTACGACCTCATTACCCTTCATAACAAGTACGCATTGCGCGGCGTAATTCTTGACTGTTAGCGCAAGATCAATAAACGGCAATCCGCCAGCTTTCAAAACAGTGGCTTTCGTGCCGACTGCTGGAGAAGTTGTCCTCCACACCTTGCGCTTCCCTGATCGTGAACAAATCAGATACTGCGTCTTCTTCTTGGTAACGACCTGTTTGGTTTGGCCTATCACTTTGCATGTTGTGCCTGCCGATGCATCGGCCACTCCGGGCACCATTAGCAGCAAAGCCACGGCAACAAGCACCGCACCTGAGCGCAAATACTTGCGATTCAATCAATCCACCAATGCGTCGCCGCGCATGCCCGCGCGCTCTAGGTGAATGGGAAGTACACGGCCATATAACTGTTTGGTGCGTTCAGGGCTGCCCACGATGCCTTCCATTTCAGTGAAACTAAAAATGGCGACGTACCGCATGGTTGGCCCACTTAGTGGCGTCACTCGATGCAACGAATAGCGACCTTTGAAAATCTGCAGATCACCCGGCTCTAAATGAAGTGAGTGGATGAGCGTCTGGTCGCCATCAAGCACACGACCAACACCGTCGTAGTTTTCATCCGTTGGTGTTCGCAAGTTGGGGCTGTATTCAAACTCGCCGCCATCGTCAGCATTCTGAATCGCCAACGTAACGGTGTAGTTATTGGTATCGAAATGCCACGGGAATCCATTCCCCTCTTCGGCCAAGTTGATGATTACGTCTGCAAGTGGGTCTGCATACCGATAAAACGATGGCTCTTCTAAGACTTCTTGAATGAAAGGCGCAAATGATGGCCACTCATACATTGTGCGAATAATGCTGTCATCACCGAAGTTGTCGGCTGGTACAAACGCATTTGAGCGATCGTAGAAACGTCGAAGTGGATGCGTGTCTGGCAAGTCCGGTGGCAACTGCGTGAAGTATGGATTGGTGCGATTGAAGTTGCGGTGACCTAAATGCGAAACACTGTCGCCCTCAGCAACAAGTGCCGGAATAGCACTCGGCTTGACGAACTGCTTGATGACAGCGCAGCCAACTGAGCGAATGTCACTTTGCACTTCGGCAACTAATTGCCTTCGTGCTTCCCCATCTACGTGAATGGGATACCGATCTAGGTCAATTACCTGAGATACGTCAATAGCCACAGCCCCCATGTTGCCACAGAAATAAACCAGCCAGCATTTAGCGAAGGTGTGAAGCCTCGTTGATGCTGACGATTGATCTCGCCCCCGAGCGCGATGCGACAACACGATGGATCGAGGTGTATTGCGGGTAGAAAAAGCCCATCTGCGTTGAAATTCCGAGAACATACGCCAGGTACTGATTGATCACGCCACCATGGCAAACCACCGCGACTTTTTCTCCTGGATGTCTCTCAATGAGCTCGTTGATTGATGAAATCACGCGATCGCGAAACACCTCTGGTGAATCAGCGGTGTCATCCCACTCGCCTTGCATGATTTTCTGCCAACGCGGATCATTTGCTGCGCGTAATTCTTCAATCGGAACATATTCATTGGAGTTTCTGTCGAACTCGGCAATACCTTCACAAATTTCGTACTGTATACCAAGTTTGTCGATCAAAGGCTGCGCAGTTTCACGCGCACGCCGAAGTGGACTTGTATACACAGCGTGAATCTTTTCGCTCTCCAAATATGCAGCCAGTTTCTTTGACTGCTCATGACCTTCTACCGACAGCTCGGGGTCTGCAACTCCGATTTCCAATTCAATGCGCATTGGTAGTGCATGACGAACCAGGATGATTTCCACGTCTAAGAATGTAGATGGCTGAGCGCGAGTTACAGCAACTCAGCAAGGTTCAACTCGCGCACAGCGCGATCAAACCTGTTCGTCATCACTTCAATCAGCGTGCGCTGGCGGGGGTCTGATAAGTCCATTCCCCTGCTTGCAACAACCGGATACGCAAGGCAAAACAACGCGGCTGTGCGGTAGTGCATCCATAGCGCGTCACGGTCCACAAGTGCAGCAGGTGCACCATGCGCAACAAGCGCGGTAACCCATTGATCAAACAAATCGCGCTCGTGCTTGCTTGCCACTTCCGGAGTGAGGCTTTGCGTGACGAAATATGCAATGTCATATGCGCCTGTACCAGTGCCCAGCAATTGAAAATCGATCGCGACCGGTTCGTTGCTTTCATTAAACAACAAGTTGTCTGCACGATAGTCGCCATGACACAACGTGTTTGGCCCAACCACCATGCTGCTTAGCAATTTTGGAATTGCTTCACTGAAATGCGGTCCGATTTCAAGTATTGCTGGCGGCAACGTCATCTCTGCCATTAACTTGTCCCAGCCCTCACCAAACACAAACGGCAACACTGCGGGGTAAATCGGATCACCAAGACTGACCGTTACGCCTGCCTTCGCAAGAGCGTCTCCTTCACCCCACCACTTTGCGTGCATGCGCGCTACCGCATCAATTGACTTGCGTGCATCTTCGATCGTCATACCTACATTTTGATCAATGATCCGCAGACTGCCGAGGTCTTCCATCACTACAACAAACTTGCTTGTTTCCTCATCAACTTCCGAAAGAAAGCCAACTGGAACATTGATTGGCATCTGATTAATGAGATCCTTGAAAAAATTGGCTTCACGAATGTACATGCGGAGCATGGTGCTTGTGAACACCGCCGCTTCATCAAGGGCCGGCAGTTTGACAATGACCGACGACGGACATTTCGGACCAGAAAGTGTGCATCGATAGAGCGCACTGGACACACCGATGCCTGAGCCAATCTGATTGCAATCGATCGAATCGACTTCCCAACCTAATGCTGACTTAAACCACGCTTGATTAACGTCGCCAATAGACGACGGAATATGTGCCCCCACAAATACCCCCTAGGCACACAGTACACACTCTGGCAAGGAGCGAAAAACACTTGAAATTTATGCGGTGGCTTGCCAGTCAACAACAGGAACGTCTTGGTACAGGCGTTCAATTTCGTAGAACTCGCGGATGTCTTCGGAGAAGATGTGCACGACCACGTCGCCATAGTCGAGCAACACCCACTGCTGTTCGGCCATGCCCTCGCTGCGTAGTAGCGGCCGGTCGGACTCTTCACGAATTTTTGCTGTGACTTCATTAGCAATGGTGCGCAACTGGCGCGAGTTGCTGGCGCTTACCACCACAAACATTTCGGTGATCGCCAACACATCGCCAACATTGAGCACCAAAATGTTGCTGCCCTGTTTGTCGTCGGCTGCACGTGCAGCAACAATGGCAACCGTTTCGGCGTTGGTTTTGAGCGAGGTACTTTCCACAGTTTTATTCACTAGGCGCAACGGTAGTCGCAGGCAGTTCGGGATTAGCAGTGATGAAGTCAACAAAGTCCTTGCCAATCACAATCTGGGCGCTAATGCCCTGTACCGGCTGTTTTTTCATCTGAAACTTGATTGATCCCAATACTGATTCGAGCCCTGTCTTGCCGATTTCCACAATCGCCGGGTCCGAATAGCGAATTGACGTTTGCTGCTTTATCTCGCCTTCGAGTTCGCGAATGAGTGCAACAGAAAGTCCGATGTAATTCAGCCGCTCTACTACTTCATGGGTGATGTTGATGTCGTTGAAGTAGCTGTCAATCTGCACCGTGAGCGAGCCATTCGGCAACGACAAACTGCTCGGCGCAACGTTGGCCATAATCATTAATACTTCAAACTTGTCGAGCGCATACAGATCTAATCCTGTTGGGTTATCAGCACCTAACAGTGGTTGTGCGCTTAACTGCCACACCTGAATTGGTCCAGCAAACACACGTCGCATGAACGAGCCAATGTCTGCTGGTATTTCACCTGGCGCGGTAATCGGTGTAATTTGCGCCTGCTCGGGAGCAAGTCCTTGGCCAACTGCTGCAGCTATTCCATTCCATACCGACTTCACACGTGGCGATCGTTCATATTCAAATTCGCCCACACGTTTAGACACCAACACACTCGAGATCTGATCGGGGGTGAGCACTTGTTCGCCCGCGCCAAACACATCGTTGTCAACTGGCACGGGTTGTGGTGGCAGCGTGGTTTCGTTTGCTCTGAGTTTCACCGTTGTTGTTGACGCTGGATCAGGCATCACATAGTTACTCGTAATTACGGGTATATCAAAATTGACATTGATCGATGGCAACACCGAGAACACACCGGTTAGATCATTTGCGCTTATTGCCGCAGCAACGCTGAACGTCACATCAAGCGCACCTTCAACATCAAGCAACATTGCCTCCAAGCCCGCTTGCGCGTAGGTGTCGCCTAATCGATGCGGATTTTGGTTGGCAATAATGTCGGCTCGTGTTCCTACTGGAAACGAAATGATGGTGCCACCCACTCCTGAAGTGTTCAATACAAATGCCGTCAAACTGGTGACATCGTTGACATCGTTGATCGTTGCCAACAATGCTGCGGGCGTTGCCGGAATTTTTAGCGCACCCGACGAGTCGACATTTTGTCCGCCAGAAGAATCAAGCAGTGACCTTGCGCCAAGTACAACACCGATCGGCAACAAACATGCGGCGCCAACACCACACAGCGCAGCAGCAACCAATCGACGACGTTGGCGTTTAGGAATGGCGGTCATTTGCGGTTCATTCTTGCAGACGACCCATACAACCCGCGCTGTTCGATCACATGCAAAACGGGTTCCGTCACCAGGTAATCGAGTGGTCGCCCGTCGCTGCATCGTGAACGCAAGTCGGTGCTACTCACTTCAAGTCGCGGTGACTCCACACGCAACCAGTTGAACTGTTGCGGAAGCTCGACTGCAACACCAGGTCGATCAACAACAACGAGTTGCGAAAGTTGTACCACTTGTTCGACACGTGTCCAGGTTGCAAGGCCCGCCGCTGCATCATCGCCCACAATGGTGAACAATTGCGCTCCCGCATGCTTGTCTGCAAGGCCGAGCAACGTGTCGGCGGTATAACTCGGACCCCCACGATCAACCTCATCACGTCCGGCAACAAGCCCCTCCACGTCGCTCACCGCGGCTTCCACCATGGCGAACCGGTCCTCTGCACTCGTGACATCGCGCGACCCCGACTTTTGCCATGGGTCTCCCGCCACCATCAGGATCACCATGTCCAAATGAAGGGCGTGTCGAACATTGACCGCCGTGACCAAATGCCCTACATGGGGCGGATCGAAGGTGCCTCCGAAAAGACCGATGCGCAAACTGGCGGTCGAGGTCACCCTTGCAGTCTAGAAACCAATATCTGTAAGGGAAATAAATTTAAAAAAGTTTTTGCTAACCCCTGTACAAAATCGTGCCGATGAACTAATGTCAAATACCCCGCTACTACCCCTTCACACGGGTTTTAGCAACCCCCCACAACCCCCCAAGTACGCAAAGGTCTTAATTCACATGTCTGACGCAATCGGTCTCTACCTCAACGAAATCGGCAAAGTTCCCCTTCTCAATGCAGAAGATGAGCGCAACCTCTCCAAGGCCATCGAAAAGGGCCGCGATGCCACTCAAAAGCTTGCTGCTGGCGAGCGCGGTGCTGCCCTTCGCGCCGATTTGCGTGCCGCAGCCAAAGCCAAGGACCACTTCATCCGCTCCAACCTCCGACTGGTGGTCTCGATTGCCCGCCGTTACCCATTGCCACAGGGCATGGACTTGCTCGACCTCATCCAAGAGGGCAACTTGGGCCTCGAGCACGCCGTAGACAAGTTCGACTGGCGCCGCGGATTCAAGTTCTCCACCTACGCAACCTTCTGGATCCGTCAGGCCATTGGCCGCGCGCTCGACCAAAAGGCAAGCCTCATCCGTATTCCTGGTGACCGCTCCGCAACCTTGCGTGCAGCACTCCGAGTGGGCTCCGGCGATGCCGAAGGCCTCGATGCCATGAACGCCGAACTGCACCGCCTCACCACCCCGGTCTCACTCGACAAGACCATCGGTGACGACGGCGACGCAACCTTGGGCGATTTGGTGCCAAACGAAGACATCAGCCCAGAAGAAGCGGTGATGTCCATGGTGGACACCGACCTCTTGGACGACTTGTTGAACACGCTCGATGAGCGCGCCCGTTACGCCGTTGAAGCACGCTTTGGCATGCACGACGGTGAGCGCAAGAGCTTCCGCCAAGTTGGTGAAGAGCTTGGCGTAACCGCTGAAGCAGCCCGCCGTTTGGTGAGCCGCGCAGTTGACTCATTGCGTGACGACGCAGGCGATTTCCTTACCGTCTAAACCCGCTGGGTTTAGCGGCGCCCCGTTCGTACACTGAGAGCCCACTCATGAACAACAACTGGACTCCTTCTTCATGGCAGGCATTTCCTGCCGTGCAACAACCACAGTGGCCAGACAATGGCGCACTTGATACCGCGCTGAAGCAAATTGCCACATTCCCACCTTTGGTGTTTGCTGGCGAAGCACGTTCGTTGCAGACCGCGCTTGGTCAGGTAGCAAGTGGCAACGCATTTTTGTTGCAGGCCGGCGATTGTGCAGAGAGTTTCGAAGAGTTCAGTGCAGTAAACATTCGCGAGAAGTTGCGTGTCATCTTGCAGATGGCTGTCATGCTCACCTACTCAATGGGCGTGCCTGTTGTAAAAGTTGGTCGCATCGCTGGTCAGTTTGCAAAGCCACGTTCAAACAACACCGAAACTATTAATGGTGTCGAGTTGCCCGTGTTCCGTGGCCACATGGTCAACGATCCTTCTGCTCATGCAGAGGCTCGCATTCCAAACCCCGATCGTCTAGTGCAGGCGTACCACCAGGCTGCAAGCACACTTAACTTGGTGCGCGCATTTACCAAGGGTGGTTTTGCCGACCTCAATCGCGTGCATGCATGGAACCAAGAGTTCGTTGCACAAAGCGCCGAGGGCAAGCGTTACGAAGATGTTGCAAGCGAAATTGAACGCGCACTTGCATTCATGCGCGCGTGCGGTATCGATACCGAGACCAACACTGCTTTGCATCAAGTAGACGTGTACACCAGTCACGAAGCTCTCATCTTGGGTTACGAAGAAGCACTCACCCGCCAAGACTCCCTCACCGGTGGTTGGTACGACTGCAGCGCGCACATGTTGTGGATTGGTGAGCGCACGCGTCAACTTGACGGCGCACATGTCGAGTTCTTGCGCGGCGTTGGCAACCCCATTGGTTGCAAGATCGGCAAAACAACAGATGTTGACTATGTGCTTTCATTGTGTGAAACACTGAACCCTGCACGCATCCCTGGCAGGCTCACACTTATTTCACGCATGGGTGCAAACGATGTTGAAGAAGCATTGCGTCCGTTGTTGCGTGCAGTTCGCGACGCTGGCCACCCCGTGGTGTGGGCATGCGACCCAATGCATGGCAACACATACAGTGCGCCGAATGGTCGCAAGACACGTCACCTTGAAGACATCGTGAAAGAGATCACTGGCTTCGTAAAGGCGCACCGTGCCGAGAACACGTGGCCAGGTGGAATTCACATCGAACTCACCGGTGAAAACGTGACCGAATGCTTGGGCGGCTCTGAAGGCCTTGGCAACGATGACCTTGATACTCGCTACGAAACCGTGTGCGACCCTCGCCTGAATGGCCGTCAGTCAATTGACTTGGCATTCCGCGTTGCAGAACTGATTCGCAGCAATAATTAGTGCCTGTGGGCGCTGCATCTTTGGAGTCATTGAAACTCATTGACTCATGGCCCGTTGATGGCGTTGCTGCGGGAGTGATTGATCATCATGGCAACCTGTTTACCCGTGGCAAACACAACCATTCATTTCGTTTAGCTTCCATTTCTAAAGTGATGACAGCCTGGGCAACATTGATCGCTGTTGAAGATGGTTCGGTTTCACTGGATGATCCAGTGGGCCAACCTGGTTGCACACTGCGCCACTTGCTGTGTCACGCGGGCGGTTACGGGTTCGATACAGAAGCAAGCATCATTAGCCCCGAGCGCAAGCGCGTGTATTCCAACACGGGCTACAACATGGCAGCGCAGTACGTTTCCGAATTTGTCGACATGGGTTTCGCGCAGTACTTGCAAGAAGCATTGTTCGCACCACTGAACATGCCAACTGCGCAACTACTTGGCTCCCCTGCAGCCGACATTCATTGCACCATTGAAGACATGGCCAAGTTCGCACAAGAACTGCGCCGACCAACCGTGATTGCACTCAGTACATACATCGACGCAACAACTACACAATTCCCTGAGCTCGAAGGCATCGTGCCTGGTCTTGGCAAGTATTCGCCATGCCCGTGGGGGCTTGGTCCAGAAATCCGTGGAGCAAAACATCCGCATTGGACAGCACCGCGCAACAGTGCATCCACCTTTGGGCACTTCGGTGGCACGGGAACATTTATTTGGCACGACCCTGTTGCCAACGTGACATGCTTTGCTCTTACCAACCGCGAGTTTGATGCATGGGCAATGCAATACTGGCCAGACTTTGGCCAAGCCGTGTTAAATGAACTTGGTCGCTAAGCAACTCGTATGAATATCGAACGCAATCATCGCGCCGACGCGCTACTACTTATGGCATGTTCGTTTGCCGTTGCCACAACCAACTCTGTGATATTTGCTGCTCTAAGCGACTTGCAAGACAAGTACAAGTTTGCTGACTCTGGATTAGGGCTCATTGCGGGTGCTGGATTTTTAAGTGGCTTCCTTGTTCAGTTGTTTGTTGCTCCATTTGCCGACCGCGGCCACACCAAGCGACTCATCATGGCCGGAATGCTCATTGGTGCATGTGGTTCGGTGTTGATGGCAACAGGTGATTCGCTGCTGCAATTCATCCTCGCCCGTGCAGTAATTGGTTCATCGTTTGGTTTCGTGTTTCCTGCCGTGCGTGCACTGATTGCCCATGTTGAGCCAGAGCGACGTGGCGAACGACTTGGGCGACTTGCTGCTGTCGAACTTCTTGGTTTTGTTGCTGGCCCACTGTTTGGCGGATTGCTCATTGACCCGATTGGTCTAAGTGCAGTGTTTCTCCTGTTTGGTGCGTTCAGTCTGGTCTCGATGTTTACAATTTCATTCCGCTCATTTCCGGTACTGCCACTTTCTACCGAATCTCGCAAACCGAGCTTCGTGTTGCTGCGCCTCCCGCGTGTGCGTATTGCCGTGTTACTTGCAATGGCTATTCAGGCGCCTGTTGGCATCTTTGATGCACTGTGGGATCGCTATCTCACCGATTTAGGCGGTGGCAACTCCATGGTGGGCATTTCATTTGCGTTGTACACCATTCCGTTTTTCATCTTCTCTTCGTTCGGTGGAAGACTCGCCGACAAATACGACCCACAGCTCATTGCTATGTGGATGATGGTGCTCGTTGTTCCTGCAGTGACGGGTTATGGAGCATTCAACACGCTTGCGCCTGTCGTTGCATTAAATGTGTTCGAAGGAATCGCTCAGGCGTTGATGTATCCGTCGTCGGCAGCTGCGGTTGCAAAGGCAGCACCTGTTGGTCGTGCATCTGCCGCACAAGGTCTTGCTGGAGCATCCGGCCTACTCATGTCAATGCTTCTTGCATTCACCACACCATCGCTGTACGGATGGTTCGGAGCACTCGCCGCATTCGGCGCAGTGGGATTATTGATGAGCGTTCTTACCGGTTCAGCCGCACTGATGTTGTGGCGACTGAACCGGCGAGAACGATTGGTTTAGTTCAGCTCAAACGCTCAACAATCATGGCCATTCCTTGGCCACCACCAACACACATGGACTCCATGCCAACAGTCTTTCCTGTTGTCTGCAATCCGTTGATGAGTGTGGTCATGATGCGTGCGCCGGTCATACCGAATGGGTGACCAAGTGCAATTCCGCCGCCATGAATGTTCAACTTGTCCATGTCGATACCGAGGTGCTTCGCTGAAGGAATTACCTGCGCGGCAAAAGCTTCGTTGATTTCAACAAGGTCGATGTCGTTGATGGTCATGCCAGCGCGCTTCATTGCTTGGCGGCACGCTTCAATTGGTCCAAGTCCCATGATTTCTGGGTTCAATCCCGACACACCCGACGAAATGATTCGTGCAAGTGGGGTGAGCCCAAGTTGCTTGGCCTTCGTTGCACTCATCACCATTACCGCTGCTGCACCGTCGTTCAATGGGCATGCGTTACCTGCAGTGATTTGTCCGTCTGGACGGAACGCTGGCTTCAGCTGTGCAAGGCCTTCTGCAGTGGTTCCGTCACGAGGGCCGTCGTCTTTGGTAACAACAGTTCCGTCTGGAAGTGTGAGGCCAGAAATTTCGCGATCGAAGAAACCATTCTGCTGGTTCTTCACGGCAAGTTGTTGTGAACGTGCTGCGAATGCGTCCATCTCTTCACGAGTGACGCCTTCAATTTCACGAACGTTTTCTGCAGTCTGACCCATTGCGATGTATGCGTCTGGCAATCCAGTTGGAGGCGTCCATGTGCCTTGACCGCCTGCTGCGCGAGCCTTCGTGCGCTCTGCCGGGCCCTTGAAAATTGCATTCGGTGCCATGTCACTAGCACCCGATGCGTAACGGCTTACCGTTTCGACACCTGCTGCAATGAAGCAATCACCTTCACCTGCATTAATTGCATGTGCAGCCATGCGAATGGTCTGCAAGCTTGACGAGCAGTAACGGTTGACCGTTACGCCCGGAACATCGTCGAGGCCGGCAAGAATTGCCACCATACGACCAATGTTGAATCCACCTTCACCAGCAGGTTGACCAATTCCCATAATGAGGTCTTCAACGTCGGATCCTTTCACCTGTGGAACCTTGGCCATGAGTGCGCGCACAATTTGTGCGGCCATGTCATCTGGACGAAGGTCGATAAGTGAACCCTTATTGGCACGACCAATTGGGCTGCGGGCGGTTGCGACGATGACTGCTTCAGACATTGAGAACTCCGTTCGATCCGTAGTGAATAGTGAAGCAACGGTACCATTTCGGCATGGAACTCAGCCCTGTCGCAGTGGACTCGATCAACATCTCAGACCCTGAATTTTGGAAGGGTTCGCGCCAGCACCGAGAATCGGTATTTGCTACCTTGCGCCGCGAAGCCCCCGTCAAATTCTTCCCCGAAATCCCCCTTGCCAACTTCCCTGTCGGGCCTGGCTACTGGGCACTCACCAAGCACGACGATATTTGGCATGTGAGCCGCAACCCCGAGCTGTTCTGCAGCGGCAAAGGCTCCAACATTGCCGACCTCACGGTTGAGTTGAACGAATTCTTCGGATCCATGATCAGCATGGACGACCCAAAGCACGTGCGCCTGCGCACCATCGTGTCGAAGGGCTTTACGCCAAAGGAAATTACTCGCATTGAAGAATACGTAAAGAATAAAGCCAAGTCCATCGTGGACAAAGTACTTGCGAAGTACGGAGCAAACGAAGAATTTGATTTTGTTGACAACATTGCTGCCCCATTTCCATTACAAATCATTTGCGAAATGATGGGAATTCCCGAAAGTGATGAGCGCCAGATTCTTGATTGGACAAACGTCATTCTTGGTGCTGGCGACCCCGACTTTGGTGGAACACTTGAAAACCTGATCAACGTGGCACTCGAAATGTTTGCCTACGCTCAAGCGCTTGGCGAAGCACGTTTAGCCAACCCAACCGATGACCTCACCAGCGTGATGATGCATTCAATTGTTGATGGCGACCGCATGAGCTCGCAAGAGTTCGGCAGCTTCTTCATTTTGCTTGTTGTTGCCGGAAACGAAACCACTCGCAATGCCATCAGCCATGGCATGTTGCAGCCGACCGAGCACCCAGATCAAAAAGCTGCGTGGTACGGCGATTTTGAAAGCAAG
>JAURJB010000032.1 GCA_030832455.1 Acidimicrobiales bacterium | reverse complement strand
ACTCAAATAGCGACATTGCGCGTCGTCTGTTCCCCGCCGCGTATCACCAAGACGAACAACATGAAGCCGAATATCAACGACTCATGCACCACGAACTTCTTTCATCACGTCTGGCATCTCTGTCCATGACAGCCGACATTTTCGGAAGTGGCACTCACTCCGAACAGCAGAACTCTAACCATGTTGTTATTTCTGTAGATCAGCTTGACTCCCTCATGCGTTCTGTGAATAGTCTGCGGCTGGTCTTGGGAACCCTGCTTGACGTTCATGAGGACGAGGCTGATGTGATTCTCGATGAGGACGACCCCGCCTATGGCCAACTGCAGTTGTACTCATATCTGGGATGGCTTTTGGACTGGATGGTGACCGCACAGACCACCGCGGATTAGCCAAGGAAAATGAATTGGCGGGGGAAACTCCGTTTGCCACTGGTAGATTTCTCTCGTTCTTCCAACTGAATTTTCGTCCATGCCCCCATCGTCTAGTGGCCTAGGACACCACCCTTTCAAGGTGGCGGCACGGGTTCGAATCCCGTTGGGGGTGCAAAAGTTATATAGGTAGATACAGGGTCATCAAAAACCATTAAAAACATAGACACGATCAATCGTGAACTGTTCGACATGAACAGAACACAACATTGGTCCCGTGGTGAAGTTGGAGTTCACGCCGCCCTGTCAAGGCGGAGGTCGCGGGTTCGAGTCCCGTCGGGACCGCTGAGTAGTGCTTGCACTTCTCAAGGTCGGGTAGCTCAGTAGGCAGAGCATGCGCCTGAAAAGCGCAGGGTCACCGGATCGACGCCGGTCCCGACCACAAGAGTTTGATGAGTTGGAAGAGCAACTATTCAGGGCGTACGCGCACAAGTGTTTCTTGTGCAATGGTCGCGATGTGGATGCCGTCTTGAGTAAAGACGTTTCCCATCGTGAGGCCTCGCGCTCCGTTGAAGTTCACACAACTCATTTCATAGAGATGCCATTGTGACGCAACAGACGGCCGATGAAACCACACCGTATGGTCAAGGCTCGCACTAAACCTGCGTCCCTCTTCACTCGCTCGAGTGATTTCAGGTATGCCTGCAATCACGCTTTCGTTTGGTAGGTCATCGGAAAGATACGCAATCGCGCAGCGATTCATCAGTTCGTTGCCAAGCGGCAAGTCTTTTGCTCGCAACCATGCGGCAACATGTCCTGTTCCCACTCTGTTATCACTCGTCAACACGCCAGAAGGGATCGTTCTCCGTTCAAGGAATGTGCTCCATGAAGACTCCTCGAGTGAATCTGGTGTTGGAAGATCGACCTGAGGAAACACCAACTGTTCATCGATTGACGATTCAACAGATTGAAACGAAGCCTCGAGATTCAAAATTGCGCCATCTTGCTGTCGGGCCACAACACGTCGAGTGGTGAAACTGCGACCATCGCGAATTCGATCCACTTCGTAGCGCACTGGCTTTGTATTGTCGCCACGCCGAATGAAGTATGCGCGCAGAGAGTGTGGCAACACATCACCGCTGACCGTAAACGCCGCTGCCCTCAATGCTTGGGCCACAATATGTCCACCGAACAAACCGCCCCACGGATATTCGTGGCCATCGCCAACGAATACATCGGGTCCGTGTGGTGCTAAATCAAATAACTCTTCAAGATTCACGATGGCTAATGGATGTATTTATTCAACGATCAGCAGAAGTACAACTTCTTCTGAGATATGACTTTCAATGTCAAACGTTCCTGCTTCATCCGCAACGAACTCAATCACCGAAGTCTCACCCGCGGCCATGTCCCCAGTTGAAATGTCGTATCCGTGCACATGAATTTCATCGGATGCATTGGGGTTAACCACACTCAGACGCACGGTTGAGCCAAGTGCAACCTGTTGCTGCTCGTTCGGGCCGGAGTTTTCGCCGACCGTCAAACTGATTTCAACAATCTCTGTATCGGACGAGGCTGTCGTCGATTCTGATGTGCTTAATTCAGGTTCTGCTTCCGAGGCTGATGAGCCACATCCGATCAAGAACACAACAGCACAACATCCAGCAAGAATTCTTTTCATGATCCAAACTCAAATCCAAGGTCGGGGGCGGTCAACATCGGCACATACGGTATCCCAGCATCACGCGCCATGCCAGCACATGTACCACCACGATCAACAATCACCGAGATAAATGCAGGTTCAGCACCACACGAACGAATTACTTCTACTGCTTCAAAAATTGATGTTCCTCGTGTAACCGTATCTTCAACAATTGCAACGCGATCCCCTGGTTGAAGTGCCCCGGCGATTCGACCTGTTACGCCATGATCCTTTGCTTCTTTTCGCACACTAAAGCTACGTAAGTGTCTACCTTGGGTCGCTGCAACTGCGGCGACGCCAAATGCAACTGGGTCTGCACCCATGGTTAGTCCGCCAACTGCGTCAATATCGCTTGGCAGTAGATCAAGGGCTACCGCGGCTACGAGCAAAATTCCATCTGGTCTGCACGCTGTTTGTTTCGTGTCAAGAAACCATGTGCTCGCTATACCCGATTTCAACGTGAAGTTTCCTGTCTTGAGTGAATGCATCAACACATGCTGGCGAAGTGCTTCACGCCGTGGATCAAGACGCGGGAGATCGGCCATTAGGTGTTCACAATGCGTGCAGCGGCATCAAGTGTTTTGTTTATATGCGTAAGCGACCTGCGCAAATCAAACGCCTCATCTAATTGTTTAGCGTTCAATTTTACTCGTGAATCTTTTTCTAATACCGCACGCAGTTGAATGCGTTCGCTCCAGGCCGTTGCTGCATCTTCTTGAACAATTCTGTACGCGTCATCTCGCGATAAGCCTGAATCAACGAGTGCAAGCAGAACTGGCTGAGAAAACACCACACCGAAGCTGCTCGCCAAATTATCCAGCATTCTTTGTTCATCTACTTCAAGTCCAGAAATCACACGAGTGAGGCGTTTGATGACGTAATACGCAAGCATTGCTGAATCGGGTAACACAATTCGTTCTGCCGAAGAATGCGAGATGTCGCGCTCGTGCCACAGCGCCACATTCTGCAATCCGGTTTGTAGGTTCGATCGCAGTACTCGGGACAGCCCTGTCAACGTTTCTGCCGAGATTGGATTTCGCTTGTGCGGCATTGCAGAACTGCCTTTTTGCCCCGCTTTGAAGCCCTCACGAACTTCGCTCACTTCTGTCCGTTGCAAATGACGTAACTCAATCGCAATTGCTTCAACCGTTGAGCCAAGCGACGCACACGCCCATAAAAATTCAGCATGTCGATCGCGCGCAACTACTTGAGTCGCGGGGACAGCACGTAAACCAAGCGCCTTTGCTACATGAGCCTCAACATCTGGGCTGATGTTTGAATATGTCCCAACAGCACCCGACAGTTTGCATACTGCAATTGCTTGACACGCCGCATGCATTCGTGATCGATCGCGATCCACTTGAAGCACCCACAATGCAACTTTTGTGCCAAACGTCGTTGGTTCAGCATGAATGCCATGAGTTCTTCCAATCATCGCGGTGTCGCGATGCTTCTCGGCGAGTTGTTGCAGCTGAGTGATGAGTTCATTCATTGCTCCAATAATCAGCTCAGACGCGTCTTTCAGCATCCAACACCATGCCGTATCTACAACATCGGTACTGGTGAGTCCGTGATGAATCCACGCACCTGCCGGCATACCGATTGCTGTCTGAACAACATCAACAAATGCAGCAACGTCATGATCGGTAACTAATTCTCGCTCAGCAACACGTTGAACAAAGGATTCATCAACAAGCGGTGCCTTTGCTCGACAGATCTGCGCATCCGATTGCGATACAACTCCTAATTTTGCTTGTGCTTCGGTGGCGAGCAGTTCAATTTCAAGAAACCGTGCGAACTTTGATCGATCAGAAAAAATCTCGGCTATTTCAGGAAGTGCATAACGATCTATCATGATCGCACCACACATGCATCGCGTTCTGGCCCAACTCCGATGATGCTGACTGGTACGCCAACATGTTTTTCTACAAGTTCAATTAATGCCTTAGCCCGAGCAGGCAGTTGGTCATATGAGCGATGATTGCAAAGCTCTTGCTTCCAACCCGGCAAGTCGACATACTGCGCCATCACCTCGCCAAGCACATTGCTGTCATCTGGGTAACCATCGAGTTGTTTACCATTCAACGAATATCCGACACAGATTCGAACTTCCTCAAAGGTGTCCAACACATCAAGTTTTGTTAACGCAATTTCAGTAAGCGAATTGATTCGCACTGCGTGTCGCAGCATCACCAAATCAAGCCAGCCCGGCCGGCGACGGCGTCCCGTCACGGTTCCAAACTCGTGCCCGATATCAACAATCTTGTCGCCCAATTCGCCAATCAGTTCCGTCGGAAATGGCCCAGACCCAACACGAGTGGTGTACGCCTTGGCAATACCCACAACACGGGTGATGGAGCGTGGTCCAATCCCTGTTCCAGCACATGCACCACCGGCGGTCGGGTTTGATGACGTGACAAATGGATACGTTCCATGATCTAGATCAAGAAATGTTGCTTGAGCGCCTTCAAGCAACACATTGCTTCCTGATTCAATTGCGGCATGTAGCGCGTTAACGGTGTCCGCCACATACGGTTGTAGCCGTTTGCCAAGCTCAGTGAACTGCACGACAATGGCTTCAACGTCAAAAGGTTCGCCACCGAGCGCAACAATCATTGCGTGTGCGTCAGTTCCGCGTTGGCGGACAAGTTCCGCAAATTGTGCAATGTCACGCACCATTCCCGCGCGTAACCCAACGCGTAACGCTTTATCGGCATAGGCAGGCCCGATTCCTTTCAGCGTTGTACCAATTTTTGCGTCTCCCAATTTGGACTCATGGAGAGCATCAAGATGTTGATGCCAAGGAAAAATCAATTGTGAAAGACTTGAGACCAAAAGCTTGCTACAGGAAATTCCACGACTTTCGAGGGAATCAATCTCCTTGAACAAGGTTGGTAAGTCAACAACGACACCATTGCCAATTACCGGGGTCACATGGTCGTAGAGAACGCCGCTGGGAATCAGTTGTAACGCATATCGCTGATCTCCGACGACAACGGTGTGTCCCGCGTTGTGGCCACCTTGATATCGAACTACGTGAGAATGCGATTCAGCCAATAGATCAATGACTTTGGCTTTGCCCTCATCACCCCATTGGGTACCGACGACTACTGCTACGGGCATGCAACGCTCCTGAAGTTGTGGGGAACGTAATCAGATCATACTGTGCAGAACGCACAGCACCTCTGTTCACGCCCTTCTTAGGTTAGATCTAGCGGCGAAACCGAGATGGTGAGTTCGTCATGTGCGACATCAACAACGATCGAATCTCCTTCGCCCGCTTTGCCCTCAAGAATGAGGAGTGCGGCTGCGTCAGCGATTGCCTTTTGGATCAACCGTTTGAGCGGTCGAGCTCCAAATTCGGCATCAAAACCTTGTGAGGAAAGTTTGACCCGTGCTGTTGGAGTCACTGCGAGCACAATTCGACGCTTTGCTAAGCGATCAACCAGATGTTCGAGTTGAATGTCCACGATTGCGCCCATGTCCTCTTGGGTCAACGACCGGAATCGGACAATTTCGTCGATGCGATTTACGAACTCTGGCTTGAAGTAGTCGATTGGCTCACCTTTTAGGTTGCTTGTCATGATCAACACGGTGTTTGTGAAATTAACCGTTCGTCCTTGCCCGTCCGTCAAACGGCCATCATCAAGCAGTTGCAATAAAACGTTGAACACTTCTGGGTGTGCCTTTTCAATTTCATCTAACAACACCACGCTGTAGGGGCGACGGCGTACTGACTCGGTGAGTTGTCCGCCTTCTTCGTATCCGATGTATCCCGGCGGTGCGCCGATTAATCGACTGACCGAGTGCTTCTCCATGTATTCAGCCATGTCAATGCGCACCATTGATTTTTCGTCATCAAACAAAAACTCAGCGAGTGCTCGCGCCAATTCGGTCTTTCCTACACCCGTTGGACCAAGGAACATAAACGAGCCGATTGGACGATTCTCATCCGACAAACCTGCACGACTTCGGCGAATTGCATTAGCCGTTGCTGTAACTGCCGCGTCTTGTCCAATAACTCTGCGATGCAACAGCTCTTCGAGATGCACCAATTTTTGCATCTCGCCTTCCATCAATTTGGTGACAGGTACTCCTGTCCATTTGGCAACAACTTCAGCAATGTCTTCCGCATCCACTTCTTCTTTCAACATACGCGTCGATGACTGAAGAACATTTAACTCATTGGTTGCAGCATCAACACGACGCTCAATCTCGGGAATCCTTCCGTAACGAATCTCGGCAGCCTTTTCTAGATCAGTTTCACGATCAACCTGACCACGCAACGTCTCAAGTTCTTCTTTAAGCGACCTGATAGCGCCAATCGCCTGCCGCTCAGCATCCCAATGGACCTTCATTTCTTTCGTCTGTGATTGCATCTCCGTCAACTCTTCGTTTAACACCCGCAAACGTTCTTTTGACGCTGCATCGGATTCTTTTTCTAAAGCAACACGCTCGATCTCAAGTTGCAGAATGCGACGTTCGATCACATCGATCTCTGTTGGCAATGAGTCAATTTCAATACGCAGTTTGCTTGCAGCTTCATCCATTAAATCAATTGCCTTGTCGGGCAAGAAACGATTTGTGAGATAGCGATTTGACAGCACTGCTGCACTCACAATTGCGTTGTCTTGAATGCGCACACCGTGATGCACTTCGTATCGTTCTTTGAGTCCGCGCAAGATTGCAATGGTGTCTTCAACCGTTGGCTCGCCAACCAGCACTTGTTGAAAGCGCCGTTCAAGAGCTGCATCTTTCTCTACATACTTGCGATATTCATCAAGTGTTGTAGCACCAATCATCCGCAGCTCGCCACGAGCAAGCATCGGCTTAATCATGTTGCCCGCATCTATAGCGCCCTCTGCTCCGCCAGCACCAACCAGCGTGTGAATTTCATCAACAAAAGAAATGATCTCGCCATGTGCGTCAGTAATTTCCTTGAGCACTGCTTTCAGGCGCTCTTCAAACTCGCCACGATATTTCGCACCGGCCAGCATTGCTCCAATATCAAGTGAAACTAAGCGCTTGTTTTTCAGACCTTCAGGCACATCTCCACTCGCAATACGCCGAGCGAGACCTTCAACAATTGCGGTCTTGCCAACACCAGGTTCACCAATTAAGACAGGGTTATTCTTCGTTCGGCGAGAGAGCACCTGGATCACACGCCGAATTTCCTCATCGCGCCCGATTACTGGGTCGATTTTCCCATCATGTGCGCGTTGTGTGAGATCGACTCCGTACTTTTCTAGTGACTGAAACTGGTCTTCTGGGTTTTGCGAAGTAACACGATGTGAGCCGCGAACATCACGCAACGCCTGCAACATTTCCTCGCTGCCTACGCCAACGCGCGTGTGCAGTGCGAGAACAAGGTGCTCTACGGATAGATAGTCATCGTGTAAATCTTTTTGTGACTGCTCGGCGGCAGCAAACACTTGGGAGAGTTCACGATTCATTCGCGGTTCACTGCCACCATGTGCGCGGGGCATATTGCTCACCACTGTTTGCGCGCGGTCATGCAACATGGACGAAGCAATACCAAGTTTTGCGAGTAGCGCAGGAACTACCGTGTCGGTTTGACTGGTCAGCGCAATGACCAAGTGATCTGGGGTGAGTTCTGGGTTTGCATTACTGGAAGCAATCTGCATTGCTGCCGCGACTGCTTCACTGGTCTTCGTTGTCCACTTTTTCGGATCAACCATTGCGCCTACCTCTTGTCTCTAAAAATTGATGGTGTTCGCCCAAACAGCGTGATGGCTTGATGCAATGGAACGAGTTCGTTGCTTTCGCGGCGATGGCGAGCTACTGAGTTCAGTTCTGTGCGTAATTGCTCTACTTCTCGCTGCAAGCGAACTACCTCGGATTCAAGTTCGAGCACCTGGCGGATACCTTCAAGATTCATTCCAGCATTTGCCAGTTCAGCAATGCGTTGCAATCTACGAATGTCTGCATTGCTATAGCGACGATTTCCGCCGCTGGTGCGTGCAGGTTGCAACAGGCCGCGGCGCTCATAAATGCGCAGTGTTTGTGGATGAACTCCGGCGATCTCGGCAGCTACCGAGATGACATAGACGGCATGAGTTTCGCGTTCCATTAGGAGCTCCGTTTCACTGATGTTGCGAGTTGAATGATTCGGTCACGTGGCGATTCAACCGTCGCATCACGCAGGGCTTCAACGGCTTGTTGTTCATCGGCGTTCAGTTCGGTGGGGATTGCAACATCCACCGTGACAATCAGGTCACCGTGTTGCTTTGCTGAATCGATACCTTTGCTCTTCACTCGATGACGCGATCCACTTTGAGTTCCCGGCTTTAATCGCAGCGTTACCGTGGAACCGTCAAGTGTTGGCACTTCAATATCTGCGCCCAGTACCGCTTCGCTGAACGTAATCGGCAGTCGCACCGTGAGGTTGCTGCCATCGCGCCCAAACACCGGATGTGGTGCGACGTGGCACAATACGAATAAATCTCCAGACGGTCCACCGTTGCGACCGGGTGCACCTCGACCCTTGAGGCGGATTCGTTGTCCATCGTCAACGCCTGCAGGAATTCGAACATTGACTTCTCGTGGTCGGGTTTCAACTCCCGAACCTCGACAACCAATACATGGTGCTTCAACGATGCTTCCGCGCCCGTTACACCTTGCGCACGGACTAGAAAAAGCAAATACGCCTTGGTTGTCATCGACAACTCCACGACCTCGACATTGACCGCACTGTTTTGGTGTGGTGCCGGGTCGTGCGCCAGAACCCTGGCAACTTGAACATTGTGACTCTGCGGTGAGATGCAACGAGGTGGTTACTCCCTCAACTGCTTCAGCAAATCCAAGCGACAACGTGGCTTCAATATCGCCTCCACGTTGTGGGCCTGCAGGGTTGCGACGCCGCCCGCCACCAAACATTTGACCGAACAGATCTCCGAGGCCATCGCCGCCAAAATCACTTTGATCAAACCGGAAGCCTCCCGCACCACCACCAAAAGATGTTGGACCCTGTCGACGCACATCGTCGTACTCCTTGCGCTTAGCTTCATCGCCAAGCACGTCATAGGCCGCTGACACTTCTTTGAATTTCTCTTCGGCAGCAGCGTTGTTTGGATTTGCATCAGGGTGGTGCTGCCGCGCCAGTTTTCGGTATGCCTTCGTAATGTCTTTTGCAGTTGCAGTTTGCGCAACGCCAAGCACCGCGTAGTAGTCCTTTTCAAACCACTCGCGTTGCATCGTTATCCCTTGACCTTCACCATTGCTGCGCGAAGCACGCGGCCCTTCCAGCGATAACCCGTTCGAAGTACTTCAAGCACAACTGGCTCGGAGCCGTCTCCTTCTTCATGCAACACTGCGTCGGCAAGTGCTGGATCAAAAGGTTTATCCGCAAGATCGAGAGCTTCAAGACCTTGTTTTTGTAATGCACCCAGCAACGATGACCACACCTGTTCTACGCCTTCAACGCCATGTGCAACCGCCGCTTCACATGCATCAAGCACCGGAAGCAACTGCTCAACAAGTTTGCCAAGTGTGCGATCGAGCTCGTCGCTCATTTGCGTAGCGGCACGCTTACGATAATTTTCAAAATCTGCTTGCACGCGGAGCGCAATGTCTTTGAATTCGTCGCGCTCTTTCGCTATGTCTTCGATTGAAAGTTCGCTCGTTGTTACCGATTCTTCGGTAGTGGATTCCTGAGTGGAGTCTGCAACCGCAGACTCCACAACAGGTTCATCGTGTGATTCACTCATGATGCAGTCGCCTTCGACTTACTTCTCGTCAACGATTTCAGCGTCGACAATGTCGTCGTCGCTGCCAGCTGCCTGGCCACTTGCTGACGTTCCAGCGGCGTTGGTGTCGCGTGCTGCTGCCTCGTACAACTTTTGGCTAAAGGCTTGGCTTGCGGTCATCAACTTTTCTGTCGCCGCTTTAATCACTTCGTTGTCAGAGCCGTTCAGTGCAGACTTCAGTTCGCTCAATGGACCTTCAACCGCAGTGCGCTCTTCCTCGGTTACCTTCTCACCTTGTTCGCGCAATACCTTCTCGGTTTGGTACACGAGTGAATCTGCATTGTTGCGAATTTCGGCTTCTTCACGGCGCAAACGGTCCTCTTCGGCATGTGCTTCTGCGTCCTTCACCATCTTGTCAATATCGTCTTTATTCAATGATGATTGGCCTGTAATGGTCATTGATTGCTCTTTGTTGGTTGCGCGATCCTTTGCCGACACATGCACGATGCCGTTGGCATCGATATCGAAGGTCACTTCAATTTGCGGTACACCACGAGGTGCAGGGGGCAAGTCGACAAGTTGGAATTTTCCAAGTGTCTTGTTGTAGTTCGCCATTTCGCGTTCGCCTTGCAACACGTGAATTTCTACAGACGGTTGCATGTCATCTGCAGTGGTGAACACTTCAGTTCGACGAGTAGGAATTGTGGTGTTGCGTTCGATCAACTTGGTCATTACTCCACCCTTGGTTTCAATACCAAGTGAGAGCGGTGTTACGTCAAGCAACAACACATCTTTCACGTCGCCGCGCAATACTCCTGCTTGCACCGCTGCTCCAACCGCAACTACTTCGTCGGGGTTAACAGTGCGATTTGGTTCTTTGCCGGTCATTGATTGCACGAGGTCTTGCACTGCTGGCATGCGGGTTGAACCGCCCACCATGATCACGTGATTGATTTGTCCATTGGACAAACCTGCGTCGGTGATTGCTTGTTCAAATGGCTTGCGACAACGCTCAATGAGGTCGGCTGTCATTTCTTGAAACTTCGCACGTGTCAATGTTTCGTCCATGTGCAATGGGCCTGCTGCCGTTGCAGTAATAAACGGAAGATTGATTTGTGTCTGTTGTGTTTGCGACAACTCGATCTTTGCTTTTTCGGCCGCTTCCTTCAATCGCTGTGTAGCCATGCGATCCGCAGCAAGATCAACACCGTGTGCTGCCTTGAACTGTTGCACCATCCAATCAATGATGCGTTGGTCCCAGTCGTCACCACCAAGGTGTGTGTCGCCGTGCGTGCTCTTCACTTCAAATACACCATCACCAATTTCAAGAACGCTCACATCGAATGTTCCGCCGCCAAGGTCGAACACCAACACCGTTTCGTCTTCGCTTCCCTT
Source organism: Acidimicrobiales bacterium (assembly GCA_030832455.1). Classification (GTDB taxonomy): domain Bacteria; phylum Actinomycetota; class Acidimicrobiia; order Acidimicrobiales; family Ilumatobacteraceae; genus UBA3006. Next base: position 3,829 of record JAURJB010000032.1, on the reverse strand, counting down.
GTCGAGTCCGTATGCAAGTGCAGCTGCAGTTGGTTCGTTGATGATGCGCAGTACTTCAAGGCCGGCAATCTGGCCTGCTTCTTTTGTTGCCGTGCGCTGTGCATCGTCAAAATATGCAGGAACGGTAATTACAGCTTGTGTAACGGTGTCACCTAAATACGCTTCTGCATCGCGCTTCAACTTCATGAGTGTGCGCGCGCTGATTTCTTGAGGCGTGTACTGCTTGCCGTCGATGTCGTCGCTCTTCCAGTTTTCGCCCATATGGCGCTTCACACTGCGGAAGGTGCGGTCGGGGTTGGTGATTGCTTGGCGCTTGGCCACTTCGCCCACCAATACTTCCCCGGCTTTAGAAAATGCCACGACCGAAGGGGTGGTACGTGAACCTTCAGAGTTTGGGATCACCACTGGCTCACCTGCTTCCAGGACGGCCACTACCGAGTTGGTGGTTCCGAGGTCGATTCCTACTGCTTTACCCATGATGATTGCTCCTTTTACGGGGGTTACTTGGGGGTGATGCATGAATTTTACGGTGCGTACATGAACTTGCCAACCCGAGGACTAATAAACTTGAGTCATAAGCACTCAACATTTGTCACACCGCAGTGAAATGTGGAAGTCCCTCTTCCCAGGGCTATGGACCTACCATCTACGTCATGACCGGAACCCTTGTCCTCCTCCGCCATGGCCAAAGCACCTGGAATAAATTGAACTTGTTCACGGGCTGGCACGATGTTGAACTCACCGAGCAAGGGGTTCGCGAAGCAACTGCCGCTGGGGTCACCATGAAGGATGCCGGACTGTCTTTTGACATTGCCCACACAAGTTTGCTTCGCCGGGCAACTGAGACCAATCGTTTGGCACTTGCGGCAATGGGTCTTTCCATTCCCGTAGAACAATCGTGGCGACTGAATGAACGCCACTATGGCGCGCTTCAAGGTTTAGACAAAAAAGAGACCACCCTCCGCCATGGCGCCGAACAAACCATGGTGTGGCGTCGAAGTTTTGATGTTCCGCCACCACCCGTCGATCGTTCAAGCCCTGAACATCCCGCCAATGATCCGCAGTATCAGCAGTTGGTGAAGCAAGGACTCGACCCTGTGTTGCTTCCTGCCACAGAATGTCTTGCTGATGTCCTCGAACGAGTCCTGCCGTATTGGAATGATGTGATCACTCCACAACTTTTGGCAAACAAACATGTTCTCGTGACCGCCCATGGCAACTCACTTCGTGCTCTCGTGATGCACCTTGAAGGCATCACACGTGAGGACATCGTGGAGTTCAATATTCCTACGGGTGTGCCCCGTAGGTATCAGTTGAGTCAGTCACTTGCCGTACAGTCAGTGGACTACATGGGCGACCAAGCTGCCATCGCCGCAGCGGCGGAAGCAGTAGCAAAACAGGCTTCCGGCAAACCTTGACCAGCCTTTGCCTGCTCCCTACTGCGGACTAGCGTGAGTTCCGCATGAATACGACAAACGCAACCTCAGAGACCACCGCTGCACCTCGCAAGGGCCTCAAGCCATACCAAATGTCCATCGCGCTTGGAGTGGGTATCGCCACCTTCACCATGATCTCGGGAATCATTCCGAATTTCGTGCATTGGAAAAGCGATTCGCCGATTCACCGCGAAGTGTTTGAAGGCATCCCTGGTTATCTGCAGATTGCGTTTTACACCATTATTCCTGCTCTCTTGGTATGGGGTTCCTTGCAGTTTGCAAACCGCATTCGCAACTGGGAGCGTGGAGCACCAGATCGTCGCAAGACGACGAAGAAGAACGTCAAGCAACGTTTAGCTGACTATCGAGCAGGTGTGTACATGCGCACATTGTTACGCGATGGTGCTGCAGGCGTCATGCACTCGATGATTTACTTCGGATTCTTGGTGTTGCTTGGAGTGACAACGGTCTTAGAAATTGATCACCAAGTACCACCAGCACTCAAGTTTTTGCATGGTGACGTGTACCGCGCGTACGCAGCAGTTGGTGACATTGCTGGAATCGTGTTTACCGGTGGTGTGATTTGGGCAATTATTCGCCGTTACGTGCAACGCCCGTATCGCATTCGTATTAAATCAAAGCCAGAACACGCGATTGGCCTTGGCGTACTGCTCGCAATTGGCGTCACAGGTTTCACCACGGAAATGTTCCGGATAGCGGAATCCCAAGCTGCTGGCGTAAACATGGACCACGAAAAGTGGAGTGTGCTTGGTTATCCGTTAGCACAACTCGTCAATGGCTGGTCGGTGTCATCGCTTGATACCACTCACCAAGTGATGTGGGTTGCGCATGTGTTGGCCTTTATTGCCTTCCTTGTCATTTTGCCAATCACCATGTTGCGCCACATGTTCACCTCACCGCTCAACATGTATCTCAAAGATCGCGAGCGCCCAAAGGGTGCAATGAAAGCAATGCCGAATCTCACAGAAACCTCGCTCGAAACCTTTGGGGCCCATGTGGTTGAGGATTTCACATGGAAGCAATTGCTCGACCTCGATGCATGCACGATGTGCGGCCGATGCACCAGCGTGTGCCCTGCACATGCAACTGGAAAACCGCTCGACCCACGCGAAATTGTGTTGAAGAGCGGCGAAGTTATGGCGGCTACCGCAGCACATGCACGGGGCGGAAAAGTGTCTCCACCGCTGAGCGTTGATAGCGAAATCACCATTAGCGCCAACTCGCTGTTCGAACGCATTACCACCGAAGAGATTTGGTCATGCACATCATGCAAAGCATGCGATGAAATCTGCCCTGTCAATATTGAAATTTTGGACAAGATTCTCGACATGCGTCGCTACCTCTCTTTAATGGAGAGCGACTTCCCGGCCGAACTTGGTAACGCATACCGAGCAATGGAAAACCAAGGCAACCCTTGGGGTATGAGCCAAAGCGATCGTGGCGAATGGGCAAAAGACCTTGACGTCACCGTGCTTGATCCGGGTGCTGCGTTTAACCACGAGTACTTGTACTGGGTTGGATGTGCAGGAAGTTTCGACGATAAGAACAAAAAAGTTACGCAGTCGATGGCCAAGCTATTGAAGCGAGCCGGCATTGATGTAGCAATTCTTGGCCCAAGCGAAATGTGCACCGGTGACAGTGCGCGACGCAGCGGCAACGAATATCTCTTCCAGATGTTGGCAATGCCAAACATTGAGATGTTGAACGGCATGGGTGTGCGCAAGATCATCACGCAGTGCCCGCATTGCTTCAACACGCTCGCCAATGAGTACCCGCAACTTGGTGGAACCTACGAAGTAATTCACCATTCGCAGTTGCTCGAGCACCTCATTGACTCAGGCAAGCTCGACGTCAGTGGCGCAACGCTTGAAGAGCGCATCACCTATCACGACTCGTGTTACCTCGGACGACACAATGACGTGTATATGGCACCACGCAATGTTGTGGCGTCCATCAAGGGTGTTGATGTTGTTGAAATGCCCCGCAACGGTACGAAAGGAATGTGCTGTGGTGCAGGTGGAGCACGCATGTGGATGGAAGAAACCATCGGAACAAAAGTCAACGACGAACGAGCAGCTGAAGCAATTTCAACTGGAGCATCTCGTGTTGCGACAGCCTGTCCATTCTGTTACATCATGTTGGACGATGGTGTGAAGGGTGCAGGAAAAGAAGAACACGAAGTGAAAGTTGCTGACATTTCCATTCACTTGCTTGATGCACTTGAAAACGGTGAGCGAATTCGGGCAGAGTCTTCTGCACCACTGAGTTCGCCGGTTGCCGGCGACTAAGCCTCGATTAAAGGCCCAAGTGAATTAAGCCTGCTCGGGACAGCACCTCGATGTATTCATGGACTTCACTCTTAGAGAGCAAAC
>JAURJB010000031.1 GCA_030832455.1 Acidimicrobiales bacterium | reverse complement strand
CGAGCGTAAATGTGAGCACTCCTGCGAGACCTGTAACGTCTTCGCCAAACTGGCCATAGGAAACGTCATTTCCGTTGGCATCTTGCCATTGCAGATCGTGCTCAAATGCAATCACCGGAATTGGAACACCGCCACCCACTGGGGCAAAACATCCATCGGTATACACACGGGCGCCGTTGGGGTACTCCCAATGCCACACCTGCAAGAACCCTTCTTCTAGCTGAATCGGTGTCCACATCCACATCGGGCAACGATTGTGCACACGCACACCCCACGAATGATCACGTTGACCCCACCAATCATTAACTTCGTACGTTTTCCCTTGATGCGTATACGTGCCGTTGTACGTGCCACTTTGAAACATGTGCGTCTGATCCCACACCACTTCGTTTCCGGCTTTCATCGTGCCTCGCCGCAATTGGTACGGGGCAGTTCGTGCAGTGAACGTCACGTCGAGTTCGACCGGTGTTGTGTCAGATTTTCTGGAAACTAAATGCAGTGTTTTTTTGGGTTCCACAATGTCAATCGACACCGGACCAACATTCCAGTTATTTGGATCTGCATCAGTCGCTCTTGCATGCCTTGCCATAATCGGCGAAGCACCAACACGACCGAGTTGCAGTGAATCCATCTCGTTGTGCGCAGGAAAATGTGCAAGCGTCAGAATCAGCACATCGCCTGGTTCATTGCGTTTGTGCATGATAAAGAACAGGCTCTCTCGCCAGCTGTCGTTGTGATGAACCACATTGCGAAACGGTTCGGGAAGTTGATGTCCGAAACGTTCGTCTTCTGCGTCAAAGCGTGCCATACAGTTCCTATCTAAAGAGTGAGAGTGTTTCTAAATCAATCATTTGCTGACCGTGACGATTAGCCATGGCTGCAAACATCGCGTCGCCACGATCAGTTTGTTTCACCAACATCGAGGCGACAACAGCCATGATGTATCCAGATGTTGCAAATAGCCGATACTGATCCCACGCATCCGACCACGAAATTGAAACACCGTGATGCACCAAACCGTCGTGGTATCGCTGCACCAGTTCGACTTCTACTTCTCGCCGCTGTTCTGGGTTAAAACTTGCTCCAACAAAATATGCAACATCGGTCAATCCGGCCGAGATGCTTGCGGTTTGCCAGTCCACAACTTTCACTTGTATTCCAGTTGCGGTTTGTGTGAACAACAAATTGTCGAGCCGAAAATCTCGATGGACGATCGTTTCATTGCTTGGATACGCTCGGTCGTATCCGTCAATGTTGCGTACAAGTTGAGCGCCAAGCTCCAACACCTCAGCACTCACCATCGCCTCAAATCGTGTGGCAAATCCGTCGAATACTGATCGCAGCAAATCACGAGTGCCTTGCGAACTTTCAAACGTGTGGCGTGGCATCCAACCGAGTGAGTCCAACTGCGACGAGTTCCACAGTGGCGCATGCAATTGCACCAACTCATCAATCGAAGCTTGAGCTTGCGCGACAGTGGCTCCAGCAATCTGGTCACCCTGTGTTCCATCAACAATGTCTTCAAGGATCAGCACAAAGTCATCATCATGTGCGTCAAACCACACATGCAGGCACCGTGGTGAATTCACCTTCACCAATGACTGCACGTTGTTATAAAACCCAGTTTCAAGTTCATAGCAACGAGTGATTCGTGACGCTGCCCGACTGCTCGCATTCTGCGAAGGGACTTTGACTACGACCGAATCTGGGAGGCGGCCCCTGCTGTGAGGTTCAAACGTCACTCGATAACTCTCGGCCATTTGACCTGTCCCAATTGCAGAAATTGAACTAACGGCAAGGTCGGACTCACCCAGATGCTGCGCAAGATACTGTGCACTCACCCCGATATGCGACGACACTTCCCCCACATCTGAAACCCTAGACCGTTGACACAGTACGCACCGAGTGTGTACTACCTCTTACGGTTCGACTATGGCAAAGCCAGTCGCAAAGGTGTCGAGATTGCCAAAGATCGTCAGCAGCGCTGAAGCATCTCCATCAATCACAGCGCGTCCTGCAGCCAGCTCATCCACAAACGTGGTGACTTGAGCAATCACCTCAAGCAACAGCGCCCGCGAGATCATTACCGTTGCCACTGCGCCGTCATCATGTCGTCCCCGTATTGAATACATGGTCCTGTTCGAAAGCCCGATCACCCATTTATGGTCTGGGGTTCCCACCATGTCGGTAAACGTCCAGTTCACTGCCACCGATAGCCCACCAACATTTTCCGAGATGACCCGAACCGACAGAGTGTCAAACACCTGCTCAATGGTCATTGCTCGAATCATGCTGCGCGCGCGAACGTGTGTTGGCGTAGGCGGCGGTGGACCCTTACGAAGTTCCTGAGCACCCATCAAATACGCATTGCGAAATGTTGACGACTCAGATTGATATCCCAACTGTTCAAGCACATCAGCCTGAAGATTACGGGCATCGTGATGTGCGGGATCCGCGAACACCGCGTGATTCACCAATTCGGCAACCCATCGATAGTCACCTTCGTCATATGCTTTTCGAGCTTTCATCAATAACGATTCAATTCCGCCAGCAAGATCAACATAACGCTGACCCACCTCAGTTGGTGGCAGTTTGTTGAGGTTGGCAGGGTTCCCGTCATACCAACTGAGATAACGCTGATGTACCGCTTTCACGTTGTGTATCAAGTCGCCATAAAAACCACGTGTGTGCTCGTGAGCCAAAAACTCGTCCGGCAGAGTCAACATATTGGCAATTTCTACTGCGGTCATTCCATGATTGGCGTGACGCATCGTTTGGTCATGCATCCACTTGTACAAATCGCGCTGCAGAATCAGAAACTCGCGCACATCGTGTTTTCCCCATGTTGGCCAGTTATGCGAGGTAAACAACACATCGGTTTGATCGGCAAACAACTCGATACTTTCATTGATGTACTTTGACCAATTCAATGCATTACGCACTAATGCACCACGAATCGGTACCAGGTTGTGCATCGTTTGCGAACAGTTCTCCGCCATACATAGCCAACCGAAATCAGGAAAGAAGAAATTCATTTCTGCAGGAGCTTCGGTTTCTGGTGTTAGCTGAAACACCACTCGCACACCATCAAGGACGAGTTCCTCGCCCGTGATCGTGATGTCGCGAGTTGGCGCCAGTAGACCTGGGGGCCCCATGGGCATACCCGTACCGAGCCCACAATCCACATGACCGGTTGGTCCAGGCGGAAGCATTGGTCCAAATTGGTATGTAGCACGACGACCCATCGCCGGGCCAGCAATCACATTTTCTCCAACTGTCTCCTGCAGGAATCCAACGGGAGCAACAATCTGACAGCGACCAGCATCGACATCATCTTTGGTTGTCACACCTAGCACTCCGCCAAAGTGGTCGGCATGAGAGTGGGTAAATATCACTACCGAAGTCGACAACTTTTCAACATGTTGATCCATTAACTCAAGTGCAGCGCGAGCGGTATGTTCGCTTGTCAATGGGTCAATAATCACCCAACCCGTAGCACCGCGAATAAACGAGATGTTCGAAATGTCATAACCACGAACCTGCCATACGCCTTCGGCTACCTTGAATAATCCGTGATGTGCATTCAGCGTTGCATGGCGCCACAAATGCGGATTTACTGTTTCTGGGCAGTCGCGACCATCGCGTAAAAACTCGTAGTTGTCGCTATTGCCAATGAACCGACCATTTTCATCAGTGATCAAACCCGGTTCGCGTTTGGCAATGAACCCCCTCTTCACCCGATCCAAGTCTGTTGGGCTAAACACTCTGCCGAGTTGGTCACGATTTCGTAACCGCGTATGTTCCGTTGCTGGCTTGGGCTGATCAATAGTCACATCACGACCTTAGTGATCTCAATTCAGAGGCCATAAACCCAACAGGTATCATGGAGTGGATGAAACGGTTCAGCATCGCGCTCTGCGCTCTGCTTTTGTGGGTAAGTTTCCCGACATCGCCGGCTCAGGCGATTTCTATCGGGCAGTCGTGTGCGAAGGCGAAGCTCGGCAAACGAATCACGGCGACTGTCAGAATAAATAAAACCTCCAAAAAAAAGAAGCTTGTCTTGGTCTGTCGCAAAAGGTCTGGACGAAAAGTGTGGATCCGTGCAGCCGTGCAAACCCCTGTCACCACTACAACCACAACGACAACCACGGTCCCCGAGCCGATAACCAGTTACACGGTTTCAGTTGATGAAACTGACCAAACGCTACACACCATCACTGTTGAAGGCATGCAGCCACGAACGTTCTTCCTCAATGTGCCTGCGTCATATACGCCTGGCACACCGACTCCACTGCTTCTTGCATTTCATAGCCGCACGACCAATGGAAAAGAAATCCTTGCGACGTCTCAGATTCTTTCGTGGGCTGCAGCAATGAACATCATCGTGGTTGCCGTTAACGGTGCGGTTTATGAAGGTTATTCATCCTGGAATGCTGGCCGATGCTGCACAAATGCAACAACGTATGAAGAAGACGATGTCCTACTGACCTCGACCATTATTAGCTACCTCGAATCGCGAGCAACTATTGATGCGAGTCGCGTATGGGCAATGGGACACTCCAACGGCGGAATGATGGCTTACAGGCTGGCTTGTGAATTATCCGAAAAGATCACCGCGGTTGCAGTGGTCGCGGGAGCACTTGTAGATGACTCATGCAATCCAACTAAACCAGTTTCAGTAATTCATTTACATGGAAATCTTGATCCAACTATTCCATTTCATGGAGGTGGAAAATTTGAAACGCCTTCCGTTTATCACTCAAGCGCCGAATTTGCGAAAGTGAACCAGTGCAACATCTCGCCAGCTGCATATATAATGCCAATTAAAGAAAAAATCCAATGGATTTGTAAAACTGGATTTGAAGTCCTTATCGTAAATTACCAAGATGCATCTCACCAATGGGTTGATGGCTATACCGAACAAATCTTGCAATTTCTGTTTGCACATCCTCGCAAATAAGTAACTGCTAATTCAAAGCAGATTAATAACCCTCAACAGCCATCACTGCAACAGTGCCACGAGCCACGTGACTCCCATTTCCAGACAACAACACAGCGTCCAGACGGTCTAATGCGACCTCACCTGTCGACATGCCCAGAATTGCTCCCTCGATAATTGATACCAGCACACATTGGCTATTCAGACCTATTGAGGCACCTGCGCGCACAACCTGCAAATGTTTCTCCACTGCCCCATCGCGCACCATCAAATTGAGAGCCTTCATTGGTCCGTCAATCAGCGTTGCATGCACCTCATCGTCGCCACGGAATTTCGTAATTGATCCAAGTTCGCATCGGTGTTCGACACCGTTGATCGCGAGCACCACTCCATTGCCATCGGCAACACAAAACTCGCGATTCACTCCTGGAAAAATCGAGAACGGAACATCTTGTGTGATGTCGGCCGTGGAAAGTCGCCATGTCCAATCATTAGGAAGTGATCCATCGCACATAATTTCGTATTGCACACCCAGTCCGTTTTTCCATGGCCGTGGCGTGCGATCAACTGCGCGCTGAATTTCTACGGACAATACTTATTGCCCTTTGTCCTAAACATCTGCGCATCATTCAACTGAGTTTGAGTCACCCCAATCGCTGCCTCTAAGTCAAGACCACAAATCACGGTGCTGGTGAAATTAGCATTAGTGAAATTAGCGCCAGCAACATTCGCGCCTGTAAAGTTTGCGCTCGTCAAATTTGCTCCCGTGAAATCCGTATTCGAAAGATCGGCCCGAATAAACGTGGACTGTTTGAGGTTTGTGCGCACAAATTTTGCCCCTTGCAAATTGGCGACACTGAAATCGGTAAATTCAAGCTTGAGAAGTGAGTAGTCAGCACCAACAAGATACGAAAACTGGCACTTCAAAATGGTCACACACTTAAGGTCTACCTCGGGAAGTGTTGTCGTGGTTTCAGGAACAGTCGTGGGCACGGTTTCAGGCGTGGTTGCAGCCACTTCGGGAGCCACGGTGTCGGATACTGGTTCGACCATGGTCGAACCAGTTGGCACCACGTTCGATCCACTTGGGGTGTCGTTTAGCGCGCATCCAGCCAATACTCCAGCGATAGCGGTAAACACAATTATCTTACGTACGAATCTCACAACTCCACAGTAGGTGCTGCGTTGCTACGGTTGAGGGAGCATGACTACTTCAACTTCTTGGGGCACACCAGACATGGTGTCGCAACTTTCACGAGTCCTTGTTCGTACACCAACGACTGTTGGCAGATTCGTCGAAGAGGGTTTCTGGCGCATGCCCGACACCACCGAACTGCTGAAAGAACACGAGAAATTCACCAATTTGCTCGAAAGCCTTGGCTGCCAAGTAGACGTTGCCTCCCCAGTTGAGGGCCTTGTCGATGCCGTGTATATGCACGACCCCATGATCATGACTCCGCACGGCGCCATTTTGCTGCACATGGCCAAGCCGGTTCGCTCGCCAGAGCCCGCAGAGTTTCGAAAAGACTTAGAGCGCATTGGCGTGCCGATTCTTGGTCAACTCACCGAGCCGGCATTCGCCGACGGAGGCGACAAAGTGTGGCTCGATGCCAAAACGCTGCTGATCGGTCACGGCTATCGAACGAACCAGGCCGGTATCGATCAAATACGCGCGCTACTCACACCACATGGTGTTGACGTGTTTTCATTCGATCTTCCTCATTACGAGGGACCAGGCGCCGTGTTGCACCTGATGTCGGTGTTGTCGCCTATTGCACACAACAAAGCGGTGGTGTACGAACCACTTGCACCAGTTCGACTGTTGCAGTTTTTGGAATCGCGCGGAATTTCGTGGTTCACCGTGAGCGAAAAAGAAATGCTCACGCAAGGCGCAAATATTTTGACCATTCGACCAAATGTCGTGGTGCTTGCTGCAGGTAACCCAGAAATTGAAGGCAAGCTGCGCGAAGGCGGAGTTGAAGTTCATGTGTTCGCTGGAAACAACGTTGCTGTGAAGGGTGACGGAGGCCCAACATGCCTCACTGCACCGCTACTACGAATTACCCAATAAGAAACTGAGTCGTTATTTTCGGTCGGCGATTTCTTTCACGGTTGCCATTCCGTAGAACAGCGCACCGGTAAACACCACAAAGAAAATCACACAACCAAAACCGAAGAGTGCTGCTTGCGACATGGATTATTTGTCCTTTTGCGCTGCGAGCAAGAATGTGCCCAATGCAAGAATTGATGGAACCCACACACCTACGTAAATGCCATTCAGACGGTCGAGGACTTCGTCTCCGCCACTGAAGTAAAGAAAAATACTCATCGCCAAGCTGGCGCCAGCCGCTAGGAGCGTGGTGGCTTGCAGAATCTTCTTTGGGGTCATATCTCATTATCGCACAGCCTCGAGTTACTGTCGGGGCATTCGGTCTGTCATAAAACTGTAACAATCAATGGCTTGCACAACAGTCAAATGAGGTGAAAGATGGAACTGGCTCTTCATAGAAGTCACAGGATTTCTAGGCCAATCGAAAGGCAAAATATCAATGAATGAAGCAACAGGACTCGTTGTAAGCAATTTCAACTTGGTTTACAACGCTCTGTCATTCGCAACAGCAACATTGGGAATTGCATTCGTGTTCTTCTTGGTGTCGCGCAATCGAGTGTCAGTGAATTACCGCAGTGCCGTAACAATGTCCGCAATGATTTGCGGTGTTGCCGGCTATCACTACTGGAGAATGTTTACCAACTTTGCCGAAGGCGGTTGGAACGAAGGTTACCGCTACGCAGACTGGCTACTCACCGTGCCATTGTTGGTGGCAGAGCTTGTCGTGGTAGCTGGAGTATCGAAGGAAGTTGCCAAGAAGATCACGCCTCGTTTGGTGATCGCAGCACTTCTGATGATAGCAACCGGATACCCGGGAGAAGTAGCAGAACATGGCAGCACCGCTCGCTACGTTTGGTTCTTCATCTCGTTGGCATTCATGCTCTATGTGCTTTACGAATTGTTCGCAGGCACCATTGGCAAAACGCTCAAGTCACAGACCGGCGAAATTGGCAAGAAGCTCAACAACCTTCGTTACGTATTGGTTGTTACATGGACTATCTACCCAATTTTCTACCTCCTTGGTGACTCCACCACTTTCATATCGAAGATTTTCGATCTTTCAACAGAAGAATCAGCAACCGTTATCCAAGTTGGTTACTCAATCTCAGACATCCTTGCTAAGGCTGGCTACGGATTGCTCATCCTTGGAATTGCAACCGCTCGTTCGGACGCAGAGGGATACCGCGCCGCTTAACGCGAAGCGTTTACGAAAAAGCCCCGGCTTCGGCCGGGGTTTTTTTATGTATCCACTACATCGTGCGTAATGCACGACGCAACAAGTCGAGGGCGCTGATCACACTGAGTTGACGCATCGTGTCGCGATTGCCCGGCAACTGCAACATTGCTGACTGAGTTGTTCCATCAGGCATCACTAGACCAACGCACAGCGCTCCAGGCTTCATGCCTTCTTGGTCTGCAGGGCCTGCAACGCCGGTAAGCGCCAAACCAACGCTTGCACCAAGCACGCGCTGAGCGCCTTTCGCCATTTCAATTGCAGCGCTTTCACTGACTACAGGGCCTTCAGTTACGCCGAGTACATCGAACTTCACTTCGCTGGCATACGACACCACGGCACCGCGCAACACATCACTCGAGCCGGCAATGTTGGTGAGGCGCCCCGAAACTAAACCACCTGTTACCGATTCGGCAATACCAAGCGTGAGCCCGCGTTCGCGCATCATGTGAAGCACGACCGATTCCATGGTGTCGCTATCTATGCCAAACACAATGTCGCCAACGGCGTGACGCACTTTCGCATCCCACTCGTCGAGCAATGCATTGACTTCAGAAGTGGTCGTCGCCTTGGCGGTAAGGCGCACTTTGATGCCCTCCCACCCACTGGCCAAAAATGCCAGCGTTGGGTTGCCCGCTTTTTCAAGGTCGTCGATGACATCAAACAAGCGCTCGTTCAATCCGCTTTCAGTTTCACCCCACGTACGCAACGTGCGACTTGAAATCACCGATGCCGAACCTGATCGCTTCAATAAGTCGGGCAGGATTCCCCGTTCAAACATCTCGTACAGCTCGTACGGCACACCTGGCACCGCATAAATGACCTTGTCGCCAACTGGGCAAACGAGCCCCGGCGCCGTTCCACGACGTTGTTCAACAATGCTGGCCCCCTTTGGCACCATTGCTTGACGCATGTTGATCTCGGGCATGCGACGATTACGCGAGGCAAACATTTCGGATATGACCATGCCGACTTCGTCATTGAATTCGAGTTCGACGCCCATGATTTCGGCAATTGCTTCGCGCGTAATGTCGTCGTGCGTTGGCCCCAGGCCACCACAGATGATTACTGCGTCTGCGTCATCAAGCGTTGAGCGAATGGCTTTCACCATGCGACCTAAGTTGTCGCCGACCTTGACTTGCAAACACGAATCAATTCCTGCAGCCGAGAGTTGCTCACCCAACCACGACGAGTTGGTGTCGACAATTTGGCCAAGCAGAAGCTCCGTGCCGATGGCCACCACATCGCAACGCATGGCTACGCCTGCTTACGAGCTTTTACTGCAACGGCTGCGTACTGCAGGCCGCTATACAACGTGAGCACTGTGGCGATAACGAGAGAACCCTTCGCCAAGTAGTTGTAATCGGCAGCGCTCCATGGCAACACCGCGAAACCTACGGCAACTTGCTGTGCAAACGTTTTGAATTTTGCCGCTTTGCTTGCTGGGACGCTGACACCTTTTGCACCCGCAAACACGCGATACAAACTTATTGCAATTTCTCGGGTGGCAATGATGCCTACCAACCACACACTGAACATTCCACGATCGACAAGAACGAACATTGCGCCGAGTACACACACTTTGTCGGCCAATGGATCGAGAAAAGCGCCACTGCGCGTTACACCTTGCCGGCGTGCCAGGTTTCCATCAATCAAATCGCTTAAACACAACACGAACCACAAGCCAGTTGCTGCCCACGAACCCACATTGTCATCGGGGATGATGGCAAACATCAGTGGCGACACCAACAGTCGGCTGACCGTAATGGCGTTAGCCCACGTACGGATTGCGTTTGGGTCAGTAGCCATCGCTTCTATTCTTCCCCATCAAAGGCATCAGAGTTTGCACCGGCGGCAAGCAAGTCGGGCCCCATTGCATCAGCGATCACAACGTCGTAGAACTTGCCAACCTGCAGATCATCAGCCACATGCACCACGCCGTCAATGGATGGCGCCTCACGATGCGTGCGACCAATACCCCGTTCATCCACCAAAACATTCACAGTCTCGCCAATCAGGTCATCACGACGTGAAGCCGTAATGGCATCCTGCAATTCACGAAGTTCTGCAATGCGCTCGTTCATCAGCGACTGAGCAACATGATCGGGTTGCGTCATCGCATGAGTTCCCTCTTCAGGACTAAACGTAAAGAATCCGCACCAGTCCAACTGCGCTTCTTCGACGAAGCGCAACAACTGATCGTGATCCTCTTCGGTCTCTCCCGGGTAACCAACAATGAAGTTGCTCCGGAATGCCGCCTGCGGGCTGAGTGCGCGAATGTCTTCAATGCGCTTTAGGAAGCGCTCACCGTCTCCCCATCGACGCATACGGCGCAAGTGTGGCTTGCTGACGTGTTGCAGCGAGAGATCGAAATACGGCACGTTGGTTTCCAACATTGCATCGATGAGTTCATCGGTTAAGTCGCTTGGGTACAGGTACAACAATCGAGTGCGTGCAACACGCTTGGCCACAGCCTGCACCAACGGAACGATCGAGCCTGCACCAAGTTCGCTTGGTCGGTCTTTGCCATAACTGGCGAGATCTTGAGCAATCAGCACAATTTCATGAGCCTCAAGTTCATCTACTTCGCGCAAGATCTGGTCAATATCGCGACTTCGTTGTGGCCCGCGGAACGAAGGAATCGCACAGAACCCACAATTGCGATCGCAACCTTCAGCAATTTTGACGTACGCCCAGGGCGCGGTCGACTTTGGTCGTGGCAAGTTCAGCAAATCGAATGAAGGAATTGGCGCACTCGACACTGCAATTGGCTTCTTGCCGAACTGCACGGGCACACCAAAGCCGGCAACTTGGTCAACTTCTGGCAAAGCATCGGCGAGTTCCTGGCCGTAGCGCTCGGCCATGCAACCAGTGACCACAATTCGGGCGCCAACTTTGCGCTGCGATTCAAGCGCCAGCACGGTGTCGATACTTTCCTTGCGGGCGTCTTCAATAAACGCACACGTATTTACCACAACCACGTCGGCAAGTGATGGGTCGTCGGTGGCGACTAGGCCATCGGCAAGCAACGTGCCCATGATTTTGTCGGAGTCGACATCATTTTTTGGGCAGCCCAACGTCTCGATGTAAAAACGTTGTTGCACAGTAAAACAGCCTACCTGTGAAGGCTGTTTAGAAGTTGAGTTTCAACCCCTTGTATGGCCATGGCATTGACACCAAGCGACCAGTTCCCGACAACGTAATGTATGCGGTCTTGAAATCGGGCCCACCGAAACAAATATTTGTGGTGAGCGGGTCGCCCGTTGGAATCTGCTCAAGCACTACTCCTTCCGGCGAAATCACCGTAATTCCAGCAGCCTCCAAACCAAGTGTTGCTACACATACGTTGCCATCGCCGTCTACGGCGAGTGAGTCAAATAACTGAACACCCGGCAAACCAACCAGGCATGCAGATGGGTCAATTGCGCTGAATGGCGCTGTCTCGCCTGGCGCAGTGATTGCCAACTTGAACACCCGACCTGTGTGTGTTTCTGCCCAATACAACGTATTGCCATCTGGCGATAGACCAATTCCATTTGGAGAGTCGGTGGGAAACACCACTTCCTTAATCATTGACCCGTCGGTCTTTGCGTAATAGATGCCACTCAAATCTGCATGGCGCCCATGGCGGATTCCGTGGTCGGTAAACCACATGCCGCCGTGTGCATCAAACACCATGTCGTTTGGTCCGCGTAACTTGTTGCCATTGCATTCGGTGTATACATCTTTTAGTTCGCCTGTTTCCATGTCCAGACGCTGAATACGTCCGCCGATGTAGTCGGCTTCCACCATTGGTCCTGGAAATGTGAGGCCAAGAAAATCAACTTCGCCAAATGATCCGCCGTTATTGCAAATGTACAAACCGCAATCAGGGCCAAAAGCAATTCCGTTTGGACCACCGGGTACATCTGCAATCTTTTCCTTCGAACCGTCAGGTTTCACACGAGTAATTCGTTTGCCAAACATTTCAACAAGAATCACACTGCCATCAGGCATTGCGATTGGCCCTTCAGGGAAACGGAGTCCGGATGCGATTTCGGTTAGTTCAGCCATAGGCAAACATTACGCCTTTTTTGACTGGCAAATTTACGGCGCTAGCTGCCCATCTGTAGTTGTTCGAGTTCTTCAACGGTCATCAGCACTTCGCGAGGACGTGACCCTTCGCTTGGGCCCACGATGCCCCGAGATTCGAGCAAGTCCATAATGCGGCCGGCGCGGGCAAAGCCGATCTTTAGCTTGCGCTGCAGCATTGATGTGGACCCCTGCGCGCTACGCACCACCAAGTCCATCGCCTGACGCAAGAGCTCGTCGTCATCGGCGTCTCCTGTAGTTCCACCAAACAGGCTGTCGCTTGCGTTGCCGCCTGTGCCTTCGCCGTCGACACCCGATACGTACACCACTTCAGGCGCCTGCCTGCGCCAGTGGGCCACCACTTTGCGCACTTCGCTTTCGTCCACCCATGCCGACTGCACGCGTTGCGCAACTGAAGTGTTGCCAGGCAATAACAGCATGTCACCCTTACCGATCAGCTTCTCGGCGCCCGGTTGATCAAGGATCACTCGGCTGTCAGTAAGGCTGGACACTGCAAACGCCATACGCGCAGGAATGTTGGCCTTAATCACGCCGGTAATCACGTTGACGCTTGGTCGCTGCGTAGCAACGATGAGGTGAATACCCACCGCACGAGCCTTTTGAGCGATCCGCGTAATGCAGTCTTCAACGTCTCGTGCAGCAACCATCATGAGGTCATTCAATTCATCCACCACGATCAAAATAAATGGCATGCGCTCGAATGTTTTTTCGGCACCTTCATCACTTTCAAGTTCACCTCGGTCGTATGCAGCATTAAAACCGGTGATGTCGCGGAACCCAGCTTCAACCAAGAGGTCGTAGCGACGTTCCATTTCTTTCACAGCCCAACCGAGTGCATTTGCTGCCTTTTTCGGGTTGGTTACTGGAGGCGTGAGCAAATGCGGAAGACGCGCATATTGTGCCATTTCTACTTGCTTTGGATCGATCAAGATCATGCGCACTTGCTCGGGAGTTGAGCGCATGAGCACCGAAGTAATGATGCAGTTAATTGCACTCGACTTTCCTGCACCCGTGGTACCCGCAACCAACATGTGTGGCGTGGTGGAAATATTAAGAAACACCGAACGACCTGCAATGTCTTTGCCCACGCCAACATCAAGTGGATGCATTGCCGTACGTGCTTCTGGAGACACCATGAGGTCGCCGAGTGATACCAGTTCGCGCTGCGCGTTTGGCACTTCGATACCGATGGCAGATTTACCTGGGATTGGCGCAAGGATGCGAACGTCAGTTGCAGCCATGGTGTAGGCGATGTCTTTCGACAACGATGTCACCTTTGCAACTTTTACTCCTCCACCAAGCGACAACTCGTATCGCGTTACTGTTGGCCCACGCGTGTAATCAACCAACTCGGTTTCTACGTTGTGCTCTTTAAGCGCATTCACCAAAATGTCGCCACGCTCTTCTGTTGCCCTGACATCGGCCTTCTCGTGGCGCGTCACCGTGAGCAAATCAAGATTCGGCAATGTCCAGTTGCTTGCTTTGGCGCCTGGGCCAAGCGGCATTTGCTGTGGCGCAGCCTTTTCAATTTTCGCTGCAGACGGGTTAGCTGCTGCAGTAACAACCGGCTTGTCTTTAAGCAACGGCTTGCGAACGCGACGCGGCTTTTCTTCTTCCTCTTCCTCGGCGTCTTCCTCAACTTCTTCTTGTACAACTGTTTTGCGTCTGCGACGTTTTGGCACTTCATCTACATCAAAGTCATAAAAAATTGGTTCACCGTATTCGTCAACCTCGTCATCGCTTTGCTCACTGTCATCACTCGATGAACGTAGGCTGTCGAGCGAGACACCATTCGCCCACGCAGAGATTCGGCGATACAACTGCGCTGGGGAGTTTCCCGTGATTAACAACACACCACAGAACATGATCGCGATAAGCACAATTACTGCAGCGAAACTTCCCATCAGACTTTGCAACGGCTCGCCTGCTAACCAACCAAACCATCCACCTGTGCGCGAGACCACCGCATTGTCGGTATCCGAAAATGATGTTCCCCAGATGATGTGAATAACTGCAAGGATGCCAACGCACAACACCGTCCAACCAAAGGCTAATCGAACACGATGCTGCAACGACTTCCTGTTAATCGATGCAAAACCTGCTGCAATGATGACAATCGGCAGCACAAACCGGCCGACACCGAGCAACGACGAACTGGCTGTATCGAGAAGTCGACCCAACGGTCCCGCGAACTCAACGTAAATCGAGATTGACAGCAAAATGCCAAAACAAATGAGTGCAATACCACCAAATTCATGACCGCGACCCTCAAGAACCGACTTCAATACCGAAGGGCGACGCTCGCGACGGCGCGGAAAACGAAAGGACTCGATTTCATCCTCTTCTACGTGTGCATGGCTGCGCACGATCTTGGGACGTGGACCAGACCCTGATTTTGAGGCTGGGCGCGTGCGGGAAGACCCCTTCCGGGGCTGTGCGGCCATACGTCAACAGTAGTAAGGGGGTACCGCCCCATTGAGGCATACCCACAAGTGGCAGACCAGCGCTAGGCCTCCATCACGATTGGCACAATCATCGGGCGTCGCTTAGTGCGCTCGGAAACAAACTTGCCCGCAGCACGACGTACTTCTTTTTCGAGTGCATCAATGTCGCGTGTTCCACCCTTCAGCGCTTTCTCCACCGCTCGTGCAACCGTTTCGCAGGCTTCCTCGATTAAGTCTTCTGCTTCTGGCGCATACACCCAACCGCGAGTAATGATCTCGGGGCCAACAAGCACCTTGCCAGCAGAGACATCAACGGTA
>JAURJB010000030.1 GCA_030832455.1 Acidimicrobiales bacterium | reverse complement strand
CAAATTTGAGTTGGCTTGTGAGTTTTGTTGGGTCAATGTTGAGCAGCACCATGTTGTTTTCGCCGCGGAAGTACTTATTGGCCACATCAACCATTTGATGCTCGGTCGAGCAGTGCGCAAAGCCTTCGGTGGCAACCGATGGTGCAACACATTGTCCGTGTGTTTGAGCCTTAACCCAAGCCTCACGCGACAACAAATGCAAAATCACGTGTTTAGCGTAGATCCTGAACTTTCCAATTGCCCTTTGCGTTGATGATTTCAGGGTCACCCGTAAGAATTTTGGCGTTATAGGCGAGTGCAGTCGCTACACAAGATGAAGAGTGACAACACGGTGGCCCAAGATGGCGGGGTAGCCAGTGATCTCGGCGACATCGATTACTGGTATACCTGCAGCAGAAATAGCTGTTGCAGTGCCACCACTCGAGATCAGCTCCCAACCAAGATCGTGCAGTTGCTGCGCAAACTCGGTGATTCCTGCTTTGTCGTACACACTGAGCAACGCGCGAGGCATGCGCTTAGTGTTTCATATTTGGTGAGGTGCTGCGTGCTTCGTAAGCAAGCGCAGCTATGACGATGACGATGCCCAGCCATGCAAGAACTTCCGGTCGTTCGTTAAGGACAACTGCGCCAAGGATGGTGGCAACAACGGGTTCAGCGAGTGTGATCATCGTTGTTTCACGGGGTTCGAGGTGAACGAGTCCGCTTGCGTACGCCCAATAGGCCAATGCAACCGTCACTATTCCGAGCCACAGTGTGAGAGAGATTCCGTCTTGAGTGAATATCCAGTCGGTGTTAACAAAAAATAATGTGGGAGCGAGCATGAGCGCCGACAATGCAAACACGCGTGACATTGCAATGTCGCTCGGCACACCTGACGCAACGATGCGCTTACTTGCGAGAGCAAATAACGCATAGCCAAATCCCGCGCCGAGTGCATAGACGGTTCCAGCGACCGAAACGGTTGCATCGCTACCTGACAGAACGATTAATGCCATGCCACCAATTGCCACACTGGTTGCGAGCATCCATGATTGAGATGGACGTGAGCGAAATAGCACGGCAGACAACATGCCGGTAAGGATGGGCGCCGAACCAAGCGCCACCACCGTGCCAACGGCAACGCCCGTCTCATGTACCGCGGCAAAAAACGTTGCACCATACATTGCTTGGCCGAAACCAGCGATGATCCATATATATAAGGGGAGAGTTGCCGTGGTGACATGTGGCTTACGAATGAGAGCGGTAATCGCAAAGAGTGCTGTTGCACCAACGATGAATCTCACGGCAGCCACACCCAGTGAGGTGGCGCTGTCGGGGCCAAGTGCGCGCGATGTGCCGGTTGTGGCAAAGCAAAACGCTGCAGACAGCACGAGTAGTCGGGATCGCACAGACAAACGGTAGTTGGGATGCGGGTAGATTTGAGCAAGCAGATTGCTCCCGTAGCTCAGATGGATAGAGCGGCGGACTTCTAATCCGTAGGTCGTAGGTTCGATTCCTACCGGGGGCGCAATTGCATTTTGACCAATAAATATCACGCGCATTGTGGGTTAGGGGCTCTGAACGCCTATCCTTTCGGGGTCAGTCTGTAGAGAGGTCGCTTTCGTGAAATTCAAAAAAGGTGACACCGTCATTTACCCCCAGCACGGTGCCTGCATTGTCCATGGCATCAAGCGCATGAAGGCATTCGGTGCGGTCCAGGAGTACATCATTTTGAAGACGGTCATCAATGAGATGACCCTTTCAGTGCCAACTGCAATGGCCAACCAGGTGGGTGTGCGCCCGCCGGTTTCAAAGTCTGAGCTAGAAGACTTGCGCTCAGTGCTGTCGAAAGCCGACCCACGCGTGCCAGCAAACTGGTCGCGTCGATTTAAGAACCACCAAGAAAAATTGAAGAGCGGTGACGTGTATCAAGTAGCCGAAGTTGTTCGTAACTTGGCAGCTCGCGACCGCGACAGTGCATTGTCGGCGGCAGAAAAAACCATGTACGACCGT
Source organism: Acidimicrobiales bacterium (assembly GCA_030832455.1). Classification (GTDB taxonomy): domain Bacteria; phylum Actinomycetota; class Acidimicrobiia; order Acidimicrobiales; family Ilumatobacteraceae; genus UBA3006. The sequence goes on along the minus strand of JAURJB010000030.1, from coordinate 14,715 downwards.
GCTCGCATCAACTTGATTTCAGAAATTTCCCCTGCACTCAAAGTGTCAACTGATGCTGCAGAAGTGTGGCTGGATGCAGCGCTCGAGCAAGGCGTATTGAAGCCATCGAAGGGCGCAAAGATCGTGAAGCAGATTCCAAAAGATGACGCCAAGCCTGTTGCTAAGGCTGTTGCCAAAGAAGCAGCAAAGCCAGTTGCAAAAGCAGTAAAGGTTGCCAAAGTTGCGAAAGCTCCTGCTAAGGCCGTAGCGAAAAAGAAGTAGTCGTGGCAAACGTTGGCTACGTCGGTTTAGGAATTATGGGTGGGCCAATGGCTCGCCACCTTGCAAAGGCGGGACACAGCGTTGTGGTGTATAACCGAACAACGCAAAAGGCAGATTCTTGGGTTGCCGAGCATGGTGGTTCACGTGCATTAACTGCACGCGAAGTTGCGCGACAGAGCGACATCGTGTTCATGTGTGTTGGTAACGACAATGACGTTCGCTCTGTGGTGTTTGGTGACGACGGTGTGCTTGCCGGATTAAAGACTGGTTCAGTGCTGGTTGATCACACCACCGCGTCTGCAACTCTTGCGCGCGAACTCGCCGATGCTTGTACTGCAGCCGGCGCAGGTTTTGTTGATGCGCCAGTTTCGGGCGGCCAGGCAGGCGCAGAAAACGGTCAGCTCACCGTGATGTGCGGAAGCAATGATCAAGCGTCATTCGACCGTGTGAAGCCAATTATCGATGCGTATGCCAAGCGTTGTCAGTTGCTGGGCAAGGCAGGCTCTGGGCAGTTGGCAAAGATGGTCAATCAAATTTGTATCGCTGGCATTGCACAAGGTTTATCTGAAGCGCTCAATTTCGCGATGCGCGCAGGTTTGAACCCAGACGATGTGGTAGACGTCATTTCCAAAGGTGCCGCGCAGTCGTGGCAGATGGAGAACCGCGCCAAAACCATGGTGCGCGACGAGTTTGAATTTGGCTTTGCCGTGGAATGGATGCGCAAAGACTTGGCTATTTGCTTTGATGAAGCCAAACGCAATGGCGCGCAGTTGCCCATGACCGAAATGGTTGACAAGTTCTACGAAGAAGTGATCGCCATGGGAGGCAAGCGCTGGGACACCAGCAGTTTGATTGCGCGGCTTACGAAAGACTGAGCTGCAACTGGTTTACGCCTCGAATGGTGAGGCGATCGCGCCACGAAGGCGTGCCAACAATGTTCATGTTGGGGAAGCGCTGAAACAAGGTGCCCACGGCAACTTCCACTTCTAGTTTGGCTAGCGCCGAACCGAGGCAATAGTGAATGCCCGATGCAAATGCCATATGACGATGCGAGTTGGGGCGATCGAGGCGCAGTTCGTGTGGGGCGTCAAAGAGAGCAGGGTCGTGGTTTGCGGCGCCAAGTGAGGTGAGCACCACAGTGCCTGGTTCAATCGCAAAGGTGTTGCCGTGTGCTTCGTATCGCACTGGCTTTAGTGGGATGCGCACGGTATGTTGCACCGGTCCATCAAAGCGCAACAACTCGTCAATGGCTTGCGAGTTAAGTCCATGCTGATGCACCAATGCCGCCTGGTCGGGGTGGCGAAGTAGTGCCAGTGTTGAGTTGCCGATCAGGTTCACGGTCGTTTCATGGCCAGCGATGTATAACAACACCAAGAACGCCATCAGTTCATCGGTGGTCATTTTGTCGCCGGCTTCTTCTGCGGTGATCAAACTCGACAACATGTCGTCACCCAAATTCTTGCGGCGTTCTTCAATGATTGACGTGAGGTAGGGGACAAGTTGGGCAACTGCAGCATCGGACTGTGCAAGTTCTTCATCGGTTGCTGTTGATTCAAGCGAGTTGGTGATGATCTGTGACCACTCCCGCATCTCATCTGCGCGCTCGGTAGGCATATTGAGTAAATCGGAAATTACTTGGAATGGAACGGGGAACGCAAGATCATCAATGAGTTCGATCGATCCACGTTCGTGTGCTGCATCAAGAACCGTGTCTACTAATTGTTGAATACGCCCACGCAACCTTTCCATCGCGCTTGGCGTAAACGACTTCGACACGATTCGGCGCAAGCGCGTGTGATCGGGTGGGTCGAGATTCAAAATCGATTTTGTTCGCTCGCGTTGCATCTCGCGCCGACGTTGACGCGCTTGCGTTGTTGCTTGCGTTGAGTATTTATCGATATCGCGACTGAAGTCTGCGCTTTTTAGCGTTGTTGACACATCGTCGTAACGCGTCAGCACCACCATGCCAAATTCCGTAGTGTGCACAGGTTCGTGTGTGCGCAGTGCATCGTAAAACGGGTACGGGTGTGCCCGAAATTCGGGATTAAACGGATTGAACTCCGGCGCGCTCATGTGGTTAGCCGGCGAATGGGTCTTTATGTTCGTACTGGGCAATGGGGAACCCAGCAGATACCACCCATTGCGAACCGTTGATGCGCTCGGTAAGTGCACGCATGGCAAGGTCGCCTGCAACTTCAACTGGCATCACCCCAAGACTGAACGAATCGGCAAATACTCGAGCCAGTGGGCTAACGAGCGGAGTATCAAGAAAACCAGGGCACAACGCGCTGATGCAAACGCCGTGTGGTTCAAGTGCCTGACCCATGCTCTTCACGAAGCCAACCATTGCGTGCTTGGTGAGACCATAAATAGGGTCTGGTGCAATTGGGATGATGCCAGCAAGTGACGCGGTGACCAAAATGTGGCCACTTTTGCGAGCAACCATGTGCGGCACAATTCCGCGTGCACCAAACACGACGCCGTCAACGTTGATGCTCATGATGCGGTAGTACGAATCGTTATCCAGTCGCTCAAGTGGGAACGCTGATGGGTCTCCAAGCACGTTTTGGTGGGTTGATACACCGGCATTGAGGCACACGATGTCGAAGTTGTTATCAATCTCGTATTGCTCTTCCCATGCCTTTGCGCTCGTGACGTCAAGGTGGATGTATTCGCCACCAACTTCTGCTGCCACTTGTTTGCCAAGGGTGTCATTCACGTCGGCTACCACAACGGTTGCGCCTTCCTTCGTGAATCGGCGAGCCATTTCGGCGCCAATGCCGCTTGCACCGCCTGTGATGAACGCGCGTTGACCTGTGAGTTGACCCATGGTGTTCTACTTTCCTTGTGCTGCTGCGGCAAAGACGTCGAGCAGAGTGTCTATTTGTTGATCGGTAATCACGAATGGTGGGCAGAACGCGTTGGTGTCTGCATTTATCGAACGCGCGATGACGCCGCGCTTAATCATGTTGTCGCGAATGGTCACGCAATTCTGATCGGGTTTGAGTCCTGCTGCCCAGATGGCACCTGCACCGCGAACTGAATCAATCACACCGTCTGCTGCAAGTGAATGCAATCCGTCGCTCAAACGTTTGCCAACATGCTTGGCGCGTTCGATCAATCCGTCGCGTTCGATGATTTCCAAGTTCTTCAACGCGGCAGCACACACGGATGAGTGACCGGAGTAGGTGTAGCCATGTCGCAAAAAGAAGTCGGGGTCGCGCTCAAGTGCATTCAACGCAGTGCGACCAACGAACACGCCGCCGAGTGGTTGGTATCCAGAGGTAACACCTTTTGCAAAACACAACAGGTCGGGAACAACGTTGTAGTAGTTGGCAGCAAACCATGTTCCCAATCGACCAAAGCCGGTAATCACTTCGTCGAAAATAAGTAGCGCTCCGTATTGATCGCACAACTTACGCGCACCTTCCAGGTAGCCATCTGCAGGCGGGTACACGCCACCTGCTCCTTGCAGTGGTTCGATGATCACGGCTGCAACACGTGTTCCGTTGTCTTTCATGAACGATGCAAGGTCTTCAATGTTGTCACTATCCACTTGCACTACTTCGGGAAGTAACTGACCGTAACCAATTTTGTTTAGTGGCAAACCTTGCGCGCTGGTGCCGCCATAGTTGGTGCCGTGGTAGCCGCGGTTGCGCGAAATGATGATGGTCTTTTCGGGGTGACCCGCTTGCACATGTGACACGCGCGCAAGTTTCATAGCCGTGTCGATCGCTTCCGATCCGCTGCCACACATAAATACTCGTGAGTCGGGAAGAGGCGAGAGCGAAATCAACTTGGTAGCAAGTCGCTCGGCCATGTCGTTGGTGAATGGATCAAAAATTGAGTACGTCTCGAGCGTGCGAATTTGCTCAGCCACAGCATCAGCGATCTCTGCGTTGCCATGACCAATTTGGCTGTACCAAAGACTGCCGATTGCATCGATGTATTCGTTGCCCTTGTCGTCCCACAGAAGGGCGCCGCTTCCGCGGACCATCCGAATGAAATCGGTCTTGGTGGGCTTGGCAAAGGCATGCAGGAGGGGTTCAGCCATGGAGATGACGCTAGTTCGCCTAACCTAGAGCCGTTATGAAGGGCCTCATTCTTTCGGGCGGCGCGGGCACGCGCCTACGGCCCATCACCCACACCAGCGCCAAGCAATTGGTGCCCATTGCCAACAAACCCATTTTGTTTTACGGCATTGAAGCCATGGCCAAGGCGGGCATTGGCGAGATCGGCATCATCATTGGCGAGACGGGTAAAGAGATCCGTGCGGCGGTCGGTGACGGCTCGCAGTTCGGCGTGAAGGTCACCTACATTCCCCAAGATGCGCCACTCGGTTTGGCTCATTGCGTTTTGATTGCCCACGACTTCTTGGGCGACGACGACTTTGTCATGTACCTAGGCGACAACATGCTCGAACAAGGTCTGAATGAATTTGTTGATGAGTTTGAAGCTGCACGAAAAGCGGGTGGACCAAAAGCGCCGACCGCACAAATTTTGTTGTGCCATGTTGATGACCCACGTCAGTTTGGTGTTGCAGAAGTAACCGCAGAAGGACATGTGGTTCGCTTGGTGGAGAAGCCGCAGAACCCGCCATCTGATCTTGCACTTGTTGGTGTGTACTTGTTTGACAAAACTATCAACGAGGCAGTGCGCGCAATTAAGCCTTCGCCTCGTGGCGAACTTGAAATCACCGATGCCATTCAATGGATTGTCGAACAGGGTTACGTGGTCAATCACAAGGTGCTTGAAGGTTGGTGGATTGACACTGGCAAGAAAGATCCGTTGCTCGAATGCAATCGTTTAGTGCTTGAAGTATTGGAGCCACGCAACGAAGGCGATGTGGACGCCGCATCACAAATAGAAGGTCGCGTAGTAATTGAAAAGGGTGCCGTTGTTCGCAACTCGCGCATTCGTGGTCCAGTAGTGATTGGTGCGGGCTCAGTAATTGATCATGCTTACATCGGGCCGTACACATCGCTTGGTCGCAACTGCAAGGTTGAACATTCCGAAATGGAGCACAGCGTGGTGCTGGATGGCTCGAGCATTGTTGGAATTGAACGCCTTACCGATTCGCTCATTGGCCGCGACGTGCAAGTAACACGCTCGGAGCAAAAGCCTCGCGCACTTCGTCTCATGTTGGGCGACGACTCGAAAGTAGAACTTGAATAATGGCTGTCATTACCGAATCAACCGTGATCAAAGATGTGCAGATCGTTGAACCTGCAATGTTTAAAGACGAGCGCGGATTCTTTATCGAAACGTACCGTCGCCAGTGGTTTCCACTCGGTCGCGAAATGATCCAGGGCAACCGCGGTGATCGGCAGGCTGGTTGTGTTGTTGGTCTGCACTATCACTTGCATCAAAGCGACTACTGGTATGTGCCGTATGGTTCGTGCCGCGTGGTGTTGCACGACTTGCGCACAGGTTCGCCAACCGATGGTGCAACTCAAGTCATTGATCTAGGTGCTCAGGCAGACGGCTCGCATGATCACCGTGGCATTTTTATCCCACCAGGTGTTGCACACGGTTTTGCTTCGCTTACCGACATGACCATTACCTATTTGGTGGACGGCTATTACAACCCGGCCGACGAACGTGGCCTTGCCTACAACGACCCAGCAGTGAAAGCCGACTGGGGCTTTGCGAACCCAATTTTGAGCAAGCGCGATCAAGATAACCCGACGCGCAACAACATCGACCCGCAGTTTCAGCCGCACTTTTCACTGAGGACCTGATCTAGAGCATGAAGATTTTTGTTACCGGCGGCGCTGGTTTTATTGGTTCAAACTATGTGCGTTGGGTGCTCGCAAACACCGACCACGAAGTGACCGTATTTGATTCGTTGACATATGCAGGCAATCTGTCGACTCTGAAAGATGTTGATGACAACAAGCGCTATTCGTTTGTTAAGGGCAACATTTGCCAGCCAGGTGATGTTGATGCAGCAATGCGAGGCCACGATGCCGTGGTGCATTTTGCTGCCGAAAGCCACGTTGACCGATCCATCGAAGGCAGCGAAGACTTCATCCTCACCAACTGCTTTGGCACCAACGTGATCATGGACGCAGCGCGTCGCTTAGACATGCAGCGCGTGGTGCACATTGGCACCGATGAGGTGTATGGCTCGGTTGAAGTTGGATCGTCAAAAGAAACCGACGGCCTAGAGCCACGCTCGCCGTATTCGGCTAGCAAAGCGGGCAGCGACCTCATTGCTTTGTCATACCACGCAACACACGGCTTGCCAGTAACGGTTACACGATGCACCAATAACTTTGGTCCGTATCAGTACCCGGAAAAAGCAATTCCGTTGTTCACCACCAACTTGCTTGATGGTAAGAAGATTCCGTTGTATGGCGACGGATTGAACGAGCGCGACTGGTTGTATGTAGACGACCATTGCACAGGCGTGCATTTGGTGTTGGAAAAGGGCAACGTTGGCGAGATCTACAACATTGGCGCAGGTAACGAAACCGCAAACCGTGTATTGGTAGACAAACTGCTTGCACTGCATGGCAAAGATGAAGCGAGTGTGCAATACGTTGAAGATCGAAAGGGTCACGACCGTAGGTATTCGGTAGACATTGCCAAGATCACCAAGTTGGGTTGGAAGCGCAAGCGCTCACTTGACGAAGCACTTGAAGAAACTGTGAAGTGGTATCGCGATAACCGCTGGTGGTGGGAGCCACTCAAGGGCAAGAAGTAATGAAACTGTTTGTCACCGGTGCAGGTGGACAACTTGGTCATGAACTTGTCAGTGCTATTCGTGCTTCTGGGAACGAAGCTATTGCCACTACACACGCGCAACTCGATATCACCGATGAAGAAGCGGTCAAGGTTGCAATTGGCTCTGCGCAACCTGACGTGGTGATTCATGCTGCTGCATGGACTGCGGTGGACGCCTGCGAAGGCGACGCCACCAAAGCCATGAATGTGAATGGAACGGCATCAAAGTATGTGGCCGATGCGGCACATGCTGTAGGTGCACGCGTGGTGTACATCAGCACCGACTATGTATTTGATGGCACAAAGCCAACGCCATACAACGAAGACGATGTGCCAAACCCGCAAAGTGTCTACGGCGCAAGCAAACTTGCGGGCGAGCGTGCAATGGGTGCAGACGACGCAATCGTGCGTATTTCGTGGGTGTGCGGTTTTCATGGCGCCAACATGGTGAAGACCATTTTGAAACTTGGTGCAACAATGCCCGAGTTGAAATTCGTTGATGACCAGATTGGTAATCCAACATTTGCCGATGACGCTGCCAGAGCAATCGTCGATATTGCAACACGTGGTCTTGGAGGAATCTGGCACGTCACCAATCAAGGCGTTGTCAGTTGGTATGAATTTGCTCGTGAGGTGCTCCTAACTGCAGGGATGGATGCACAAAAGGTGAAACCAATTTCCACACGTGATTTACAACCACCGCGTCCTGCGCAACGGCCTGCTAACTCGGTTTTGCATGATGGCAAGCTTGAGCAAGCAGGCATTGCTGTGTTGCCAGATTTCCGTGAGCCACTTGCCCGATTGGTGCGACGACTTCTCGCAGAAACAGGCGAGTAGGGTAATTGCATGGACGATCTAACACTCATTGCCGAACTTGAGCCGGTTGCGGCGAAATTGCTCGAGCGTCACATGGGTGTGGCTAAAGAATGGTTTCCGCATGAAATGGTTCCCTATAGCCGTGGCAAAGATTTTGATCCCAATCACCAATGGGTTCCAGAGGACGCCGACTTTGGCGACGCTGGTAGCGACATTGACGAAGCCGTTCGTGGTGCGTTGTATCTGAACCTGCTCACCGAAGACAATCTTCCGTATTACTTCCGCGATATCGACCGTTTGTTTGGTAGCGATACCGCGTTTGGCGAATGGGCCCGTAATTGGACGGCAGAAGAAGGTCGTCACAGCATCGTGATGCGTGATTACTTCACCGTCACACGCGCAGTCGACCCAGTGCAGCTCGAACGTGCGCGCATGATTCAGGTTCGTTCTGGGCAGGTGCCAGCACCGCACGATGCGTTTGAAGCATTGTCGTACGTGAGCATGCAAGAACTTGCCACGCGCATTTCGCACCGCAACACCGGCAAGTACATGACCGACCCAATTGGTACAGATATCATGTCGCGTGTGGGTAACGACGAGAACTTGCACTACTTGTTTTATCGCGACCTCACCGCCGCGGCACTGGAACTTGATCCGTCTTCAACTGTGCTCGGAATCGAACGCGCGGTCACCACGTTTGCAATGCCTGGTTTAGGAATTCCTGACTTTGATCGCATCTCGAAGGCTGTCGCCAAAGTCGGTATCTATGACTTGCTCATTCACTATGCCCAAATTCTTGAGCCGTGCATTAGGCGTCACTGGAAGTTGGAAGAAGTCACGGGGCTCAGTGATGATGCCGAACGTGCCCGCGAAAACATCTTTAAGCAGATGGCCCGCACCCAAAAGGTGGGCAAACGCCTTGCCGGCGACCGCGTAGACGCCTAACGAGCAACGACTGCCTCGCTTCGCTTGACTCGTGGGCCTGTGGCTGGTGGACTAGGGACATGGCTAATGCAACGTTTACCAGCATGGATGTGTCGACCAAAGAAGAATGGCTCAACATCGGAGCCGAAACGGCAAAGAATCAACCACGCGTAGCCGAAGGGATTCTTAACATGCTGCGCGGAATGCACACCATTGTTGATGGTTTCGTTACTGACCAATTAACACATGCGCTGCAAACGGCAACTCGCGCCGAGCGCTCGGGTGCAGATGATGAAGTAGTAGTTGCGGCATTGTGTCACGACATTGGTAAAGCAATTAGCGTGCCAAATCACCCTGCTATTGCTGCTGCGATTTTGAAGCCATACGTTCGCCCCGATGTGCATTTCATGATCGAAGTGCATCAAGATTTTCAGGGCAAGCATTACTACGGCCATTTTGGAATGAACCCAGATGCCCGCAGCAAGCATGAAGGCCACCCGGCGTATGATCTGGCCGCGCAGTTTGCCGATGAGTGGGATCAAAAAGCATTCGATCCAAACTACGACACACTTCCTCTAGAGCACTTTGAAGATCGTGTTCGTGCAGTGTTTGCCAAAGCAAAATTTGTAGCGGCCGACTAAATGACGCGCAGCATTTCGCTGCCGATGTACGACTTTCCTGAGGTTCTCACTTCGTCAACGGCACTACTTGAGGCACTCAGCGTTGCATTTACTGCTTTAGGGGAAGATGCACAGCCATCGTTTCCCGAAAGTTCTGAACATGAACACTTGATGACGATGTGGAAAGACGACGACACCTTGCTGAGCCAATCGTGTGGGTTGCCGTTTGTGGAAGAGTTGCACGACTATGTAGACGTCATTGCGACATTGAAGTGGACTGGTATCAGCGATGATCGTGGGTGGTATCGCACGGTTATTGTTGTGCGCGAATCAAGTGATGTTGCAACGCTTAGTGAAGCGGGTGGATTGCAACCAGTTATTACCAACACGCAAAGCCTCAGTGGATGGTGCAGTCTTGGTGTTGCGCTCAGTGAAGTAACAACGGATCCACAGTTCGTGCAGCCCTATGTTGAAAGCGGAGGGCATGCAAAGAGTTTGCAGATGCTGCAAGACAAAAAAGCAGATCTTGCATCGATTGATCCGGGAACCTTTCAGTTGTTATCGCGCCATCGACCAACGCTTACTCGAGGATTGCGCGTCATTGGTCTTGGACCACTGGTGCCCGCAACGCCACTACATGTGTCAAAGATTCGAAACGTGTCGCTCGATCAGGCACGTGAGGCGGTGCTTGCAGTACTTTCACGCCCTGAACTTGCTGGCGCGCGCGCAGAGATTGGTATTGATGGCGTCGTACCCATGAGTAATGAGGATTACTCAGTAATTGCGCCACTTATTGAACGCGCGCACGCCGTATTGCCTCGGTAGGCGCAGATAGGCGAGACTAGAAGTCTTATGTCCGGACCTCGCCCAGTAATTGCCCCCCGCGGAACCGAATTGTCTTGTGCTAACTGGCAGATTGAGGCGCCATACCGAATGTTGCAGAACAACCTTGATCCCGATGTTGCCGAGCGACCAGACGACCTGGTGGTCTATGGCGGCACAGGGCGTGCTGCACGCAGTTGGGATGCATACGACGCCATGTTGCGCACCATGCGCACCATGAAGCCAGACGAAACGATGTTGGTGCAGTCGGGCAAACCTGTTGGCGTCTTCCGCACGCACGAGTGGGCGCCGCGCGTACTGCTGGCGAACTCCAACCTGGTGGGCGACTGGGCAACCTGGGACGAGTTCCGTCGCTTAGAGCAAATGGGTCTCACCATGTACGGCCAGATGACTGCGGGTTCGTGGATCTATATCGGCACACAAGGAATTTTGCAGGGCACGTACGAGTGCTTCGCCGAAATTGCACGTCGCAAGTTCAATGGCACACTTGCGGGCACCATCACCCTTACTGCTGGTCTTGGTGGAATGGGCGGAGCACAACCGCTAGCTGTCACTATGAATGATGGTGTTGCGTTGTGTATCGATGTTGATGCATGGCGAGTGAATCGTCGCGTTGAAACTCGTTACCTTGACGAAGTTGCAGACTCGCTAGAAGATGCAGTTGCACGATGCATCAAAGCAAAGGCAGAAAAGCGCCGACTTTCAGTTGGTGTTGTTGGCAATGCGGCCGACATGTTCCCCAAGTTGTTGCAGTTGGGTTTCCCCGCCGACATCGTGACTGATCAAACAAGTGCACACGACCCGTTGTCGTATATGCCAAATGATTTAAGCGACGATGCAGCACAAGAAATGTTGAAGAACAACCCTGAAGAGTTCATTCGCCGTTCGCGTGCTGCAATGGCCGCGCATTGTCAGGCAATGGTTGGGTTTATGGATGCAGGTGCCGAAGTGTTTGACTACGGCAACTCGTTGCGTCGCGAAGCACAGCTTGGTGGATACGACCGCGCATTTGATCACCCAGGGTTCTTGCCTGCATACATTCGTCCGTTGTTCTGTGAAGGTCGCGGGCCATTCCGTTGGGTTGCGCTGTCAGGAGACCCTACAGATATTGCTGCAACTGATAAGGCAGTTCTTGAAGAGTTCCCCGATGATGACGGCTTGCATAAGTGGATGCGCTTGGCACAAGATCGCATTGCATTCCAAGGTTTGCCTGCGCGAATTTGTTGGCTTGGTTACGGCGAGCGGCATCGCCTTGGTCTGCGCTTTAACGAAATGGTGCGTAAGGGTCAATTGAAGGCGCCAATTGTGATCGGTCGTGACCATTTGGACTCTGGTTCAGTTGCCTCGCCGTATCGCGAAACAGAAGCCATGATTGACGGATCCGATGCCATTGCCGACTGGCCGTTGTTGAATGCATTAGTCAATACGGCAGCAGGTGCAACGTGGGTGAGCATTCATCACGGTGGTGGCGTGGGTATTGGTCGCAGCATTCATGCAGGCATGGTTGCAGTTGCTGATGGCACCGACTTGGCCGCCGAGAAGCTGTCGCGCGTGTTGTTGTCCGACCCCGGCATGGGCGTTATTCGTCATGCTGATGCTGGATATCAGCGTGCAATTGATGTTGCTGACGAGCGTGGTGTGCGCTTGCCAATGCGAGAAAGTTAAACCAATCCAATGACTACCTATTTTGCACAGTGGGCATGGCGTGGTGCCGAGCATGCTGTTGCCAACGTGCGCATCACCGTGTCGAACGGTGTGATGAGCACAGTTGAGGACAACGCCACAAAGCAAGACGGCGATGTTGCCATTGCTGGCGTAGTGATGCCCGGGTTTGTGAATGCTCATAGTCACGCGTTTCATCGCGCACTTCGTGGTCGCACGCATGGTGGCACTGGTGACTTTTGGTCGTGGCGCACACCGATGTATGAAATTGCTAGTCGTTTAACACCTGACTCGTATCGCGAACTTGCCACTATGACGTTTGCCGAAATGGCGCTATCGGGGATTACTGGGGTGGGAGAGTTTCATTACATTCACCACAACACAGACGGCACCAAATACAAAAACCCAAATGAAATGGGTCTTGCTATGGTGCAGGCTGCACAACGAGCAGGAATTCGCATTGCACTTCTTGATGTCGCCTACCTGCATGCCGCACTCGACAAGCCAGAGCCACTTGCCGAACAGAAGCGATTCTCCGACGGCAACATCGATGCCTGGCTTGATCGTGTTGATGCACTCGGCGAAGGGGGCGATGGTTGGACTGTGGGCATGGCTCCGCACAGCGTGCGCGCTGTGCACCCGCGCGAACTTGAAGAAGTCGTTGCTAATCGCCATGGCAAAGTGGTGCACCTGCACGTGTCCGAACAGCCTGCAGAAAATGCCGCGTGCATCGCTGCAACAGGCATGACACCAGCGCAAGTGCTGGACAACGTTGGGCTGCTTGGTCCGCACATGACCGCAGTGCATGCAACGCACCTCACCGATACCGACATTTCACTGCTCGGCAATTCGCGTACCTGCGTGTGCTTATGCCCAACAACAGAACGTGATCTAGCCGATGGTGTTGGTCCTGCTGCAGCACTTCGAGATGCGGGGGCCACATTGTCGCTTGGTACCGACTCGAATGCGTTCATCGACATGTTTGAAGAGACTCGCGCGATAGAGACCGATGAGCGCCTGGTAACGGGTAAACGCGGGTTGCATTCACCGGCATCGTTACTTGCGGCAGCAACTTCGGTAGGGGCAACCTCGCTTGGATGGGAGCCACACGGAATTCAGGTTGGTGCACCAGCCGACTTCATTGCGCTTTCACTTGATTCGGTTCGCCTTGCCTCGTTTGATAGCGCAAACGGTGCAGCGCACATTGTTCATTCGGCAGCGCCAAGCGACGTGCGCGATGTATGGGTAGGTGGCAAGCAGGTGGTGGCCAATTTTCAGCATGTTGAAATTGGTGATGTGGTGACAGGGCTTCGCAACGCAATTACTGCAGTCGTTACACTGTAAGCACTATGGCTATTCTTCCTATCGCAACTGTTGGTCATCCGGAACTAAAAATTGTCGCCAAAGAAGTAACTCGCGAAGAGTTAGCTTCGGCCGAAGTGCAGCAGTTCATTGACGACTTGATTGAGACCATGCGCCACGCAAATGGTGCGGGTTTGGCAGCAACACAGGTGCTGCGCCACCAACGCATTTGTGCAGTCGAAGTGGACAACAACCCGCGCTACCCATACAAGCCGCGCGTTCCACTCACCATTTTGGTCAACCCTGTGATTACCTTCCTCGACGACGACACCTTCAACAACATGGAAGGTTGTTTGTCCGTTCCGGGAATTCGTGGTCAGGTTGCGCGCAATACACGCATCCATGTAAAGGCTTGGGATCGCGAAGGCAACGACATCGATACCGAGATCCGTGGCCTCACTGCGTGTACCTTTCAGCACGAGGTAGATCACCTCGATGGATTGTTGTTCCTCGACAAAGTGATCGACCCGGGCACGCTCACCACATGGGATTCATTCAATCTGTTTCATCATGATGCGTTCGTAGACCGCGCTAAAGCGTTGGTTGCTAAACACGGTTCATAATGTTTGCACTGACCGGAATCGGTCATTTAGTTACGAACGACGAAACACTTGGCGATGGCCAACTTGGCATTGTTCATGATGCTGCCGTTGTAGCCGACAGTTCAGGCAACATTGCATGGGTTGGTAAACAATCCGAACTAGCGGATCACTTTGATGGAAAGCCGCACGATGTTGGTGGTCGAGCAGTCATCCCAGGTTTTGTCGACAGCCACACGCACTTGGTATTTGCCGGTGATCGCGCACTCGAGTTTGAGTCGCGCATGCAAGGTAAGCCATATGCGGCAGGTGGAATCAAAACCACCATGGCGGCAACACGTGCTGCATCTGACGAAGTACTTGCCGCAAATGTTGCGCGACTAGCTAGTGAAGCATTGGCTTCAGGAACTACGACGCTTGAGGTGAAGTCGGGGTATGGCCTCTCGGTTCGCGACGAAGCGCGGTCACTGGTGGCTGCAAAAACCGCAACATCAGAAACCACGTTCTTGGGTGCACACGTCGTTCCCCCAGACATCAATGCCGATGACTACGTTGCGCTAGTGCAGGGCGAAATGCTTGATGCCTGCAAAGGAAATGCCAAGTGGATTGATGTGTTTTGTGACCGTGGAGCGTTCGATGTGGATCAGGCCCGTGCAATTCTGCAATCAGGTGCAGCAGCAGGGTTGGGCACGCGTATTCACGCCAATCAGTTACAACAGGGCGGAGGAGTGCAACTAGGCGTTGAGATAGGCGTTGCCTCGTGCGACCACTGCACGCATCTTTCGCAACAAGACATCGATGCGCTTTCCGGCGCGAGTGCAACCACTGTGGCAACGCTGCTACCAACTGCAGAACTGTGCACTCGTTCGCCATTTCCTGACGCGCGAAAGATGATTGATGCGGGCGTAACCGTTGCGTTAGCTTCGGACTGTAACCCGGGTTCTTCCTACACATCCTCC
>JAURJB010000002.1 GCA_030832455.1 Acidimicrobiales bacterium | reverse complement strand
CGCACAGTTGAAAGATTCAACAACAGCAAGAATTCCATCAACGTCTTGTTGATGAATGAATGGTGATGTGCATTGTGCAAACAATAAATACTTCGGCAACGAACCCACATTGGCTATCTCGTCCAATGCGTGCAGCAGGGCAGATTCACTGGATGCACTGTCACCAGCAATGGCTTGTGGTCTTCGAATCACCTCGGCTCCACACTCGATTGCGACTTTTGCGATTGCGTCACTGTCGGTGGATACGTAAGTGGCAGAGATTTTTGTGGAAAGTTTGCAGGCAGAAATTGTCCGCGCAAGAAGCGAAATGCCACCAACGGTTGCAAGATTTTTGTCGGGGATTCCTTTTGATCCTCCTCGCGCCGGGATGATCGCAATCGCTGTCGGATTCATAAGACTCATTTCAACAAGCTGGTGAGTGTGGTGACGGCATATGCGAGAGCAACTGATACGACAATGGCCATAAGGGCTCCAGTCACGGCACTTCCGCCCACTAAGCCAATCAGGCTGAACTTGCGTTGTTGATCATCTGGCTCGCTATATAGAGGTGTCGTTTTGATGTTGACCTGCATAACACTTTTACGCTGTTGTCTGGCAGGCTTAGACCCATGAAGGATGGCGAGTGCACCAACCGCAAGAATGAGTGCAAGCAGAGCCCGTGCGGTCACTCCAAACGTTGAAGCGAAAACAGGGAAATCCATGACCGAAAACGACAACATCACGATGCCATTCAGCGTACCGCTACCACCACCGACCCCGATTACAACGGAAGAAGCACGGCCAGAACAGCGAAAGTTGTGGTGGGCATTGCCGCTATTGACCACGGCCTGGTTGTTATTGCTGGTCATTGTTGTGTCAGCAAGCGTGCAAGTCCGGTTCTGGGAAGTTGCACCTGGATCTGCAGAACCAGTCGGCGACCGGTTGACATTTACCAAAGAAGCATTGGCTCAAATCACGCAGTATCCATCGGACAACTCAGTTCTTTTTGTTACAGCATTTGGTGGACAAATGACTGCGCTCGAGACATTCGTTGGATCGGTTGATCCCGACGTAGAAGTTCAATCGTTTAAAGAGAGATTCGGCGATGGCGACCCTGGCTCGCAACAGCAAATCGGTTTTCAATCAATGACGACATCGAAACAAATCGCCGAGTATGTGGCGTTTACGCGGCTTGGTCTTGATGCTTCATTTGAACTTGGCGACATCATTGTTCAAGATGTTGTTTGCCTTGAGACTGAGTCCACACTGAGTGCCTGTAAGCAGCTAAGCCCCGGCGATACTTTGACCGCAATTGATGGAGTAGCAATTCCAACACTGGCAGACCTTGTTCCGTTAATGGCAGATAAACAAGCGGGAGATGTGGTGACGTTGACAGTCATTGCTCATAAGACATCACAAGCCCAAGATCGCCGTGTTCAACTCATTGAAAGCCCTGACGAACCTGGGCGAACAATCATCGGATTCATTCCTGCAGACACTCGTCGAGTGGTGCTGCCTTTTGAGGTGGATATTGACACGAACAAGATTGGTGGACCTTCAGCGGGATTTGCGTTTACGTTGGCGTTGCTTGATGAAATGACACCTGGTGACTTGTTTGGTGGCAAGAAAGTCGCGGTAACCGGGACGATGAATGAGGACGAAACCATTGGTTCGATTGGGGCATTACCGCAAAAGGCCGTGGCAGTGAAGGCTGCTGGCGCAGATCTTTTCATCGTGCCAAGGTCGCAGTCGGCCGATGAACTTGCTGCGGCGAGGGCAGCATTGGGCAAGTCGGTTCGCTTGGTGTTAGTTGACGATCTTGATGAAGCGCTGGCATTTCTTGAGGCGCTTGGAGGTAGCGGACTTACGAATGCCACGATCTCGCTCTAGGCGGGGCGTACTCTTGTTTGCATGGCAATTTCTTTTTCACGCCCCGACCCGTCCTCACCGGCGGCTGTCGGCTCCGCGCAATTCAGCGTTGGGCGACGGGGCTTTGATCAAGAGGAAGTCCGCGATTTGTTGCGAGGTGTTTCAGCCGAGTTGGCACGTCTCCAAGAGCGAGAGCGCTTTTTAGAAAGCGAACTTCGCTCAATGCAGACACGTGGGATGTCTGCACCCGGAGCACTTGATGAGGAAACAGTTACCGCTTTATTGGGTGAAGAAACAGCACGGGTATTAAGCACCGCACGCGAAGCAGCAAAGCAACAGATAGCTCGCGCGGCAGAAACCGCAGAGCGACTGGTTCGGGAAGCGAGTTCGGATGCCACCCGAATTCGCCAAGAGGCCGAAACAGAGGCTTCTCGTCAGCGGATGGATGCTGCGACAGATGCCGAAGCAGAAATTGATTTAGCAAAACAACAAGGCCGAGAGATGGTGATTGAGGCCCGGGAATATCGCGAGAAAGTTCTGAGCGAACTTGCGCGCCGTCGTGAACTAGCACGTGAACAGATTGAGCATTTGATTCACGACCGTGATCGCTTGGTAGCAGCATTCGATCGTGCACGAGCAGCCGCAAATGATGTCGTTGGCGATCTCGCAGAGTTTGATGAATTGTCAGAAGAAGTTGCACGAGTCAGCGGACTCAGCACTCCCGCCGATGCGACTGCGCCAATCTTTTTTGATCACACTCAAGTTCCCGATGCCATTCCACAATCAGAAACGGTTGTTGTAACGGAGTCCCCGGAAACACGTGTCGAGATAGAAGTCGTTGAGATTGAGTCTGTTGAAGTTGAAACCATTGAGACCGAACCCATTGTGGAAGTCGTGGTCAACGAAACAGCTGTAGATGACCCTGTTGTCCATGTCATTGAACAGCAAGCGGGTATGTCTGATCATCCATCGGCCGAGCCCCAAGCACCCGAACATATTGCTGAGGTAGTGCAACTATTTGGCAAAAAGCGCAATGTGGCTCCGGTTGCAGATCAGCAAAACACACCGGTCGTTGCTCCTGAAACCGAGCCTGTACATCCACCGGCAGCCGTTTCGCAGAACAAGAAATCAGTTGATGAATTGTTTGCTCGTCTGAAAAAGACGAGCACTGCCGAAGTAGCACGGACAACAAAGCCCAAAGTTGTGGTTCCGAAGTTGGATCAAGGTGTGTTTGATCATCGGGATGAGGTGCTTGCGCCAATCTCGATATTGATTACGCGCAAAATGAAACGCGTTCTCGCCGATGAGGAGAATTCAATACTGACGTATTTACAAGGTAAAAAGTCTGTGGTTGCACTAGAGAAAGTTCTTCCCTCGGCAGATGAGCATCTTGCGATGTATGTCGAAGCAATGGCTGAGGAATTGGTGTCTGCAGCTATGGCTGGTGCACAGAGTTTCTCCAAAGGACTGAAGGCTGATTTACGCAAGAAAGTTACGCGTAGTGCTGTGTTGAAGGTTGTTGCTCAGTCAATTGACGAAACAACAATTCGTCCGTTGCGCGAGCGCATTCAGCGTTGTGTTGAACAGAGCAATGGCAATAAGGATGAAATGACACAGCTTGTGCGCAATGTGTATCGCGAAATGAAGCTGCAGCGAGTAGAGCAATACGTCGCCGATATCAGCCACATGGCGTACAGCCGCGGCGCATATCTCTCAATGGTCGAAGGAACCAAAGTGTGTTGGATGGTGGATCCGAACGGCCCAAGCTGTGCAGATGCTGAAGACAATTCACTTGCTGGCGCAACTGAAATTGGTAGCGAGTTTCCAACAGGGCACGTTCACCCTATGGCTCACGTCGGGTGCCGATGCCTTATTGCGCCTATAGGCGACTAATCTCCTCTGCGTGCGCAACCCTTCCGACCTACCTCCACGCCGTCCACGCAACTCTCAGGGTGGTTTTCGAATAAAGCGTCCTGGACGAGGACGAATTATTGCAACAGTAATCATCGGATTACTCGTGGCCCTATTTGTTTCCGGAAGAAGCATCGCAGGTTTTTATGTAGATGCGTTGTGGTACAACTCGCTTGGCAGAGGAGACGTGTTTTGGGGAACCATTGGAGTAAAGGCCGCGCTTGGTGCCGTATTCGTGCTGGTCTTCGTGGGGCTGATGGCGTTCAATGGTTGGCTTGCAGATCGAATAGCACCAACCGTTGTTGCACCTTCACCAGAAGAACGTGCCTTAGCCGGATATCGCCAACTCATCGGGAGTCGTCAGTGGGTGGTTCGATTGGTTGTTTCCGTTGTACTCGGGTTCATGGTTGGGCTACCTGCAATTACTCAATGGCAAGACTGGCTGTTGTTTCGCAATCACCAGTCATTCGGTGTTACTGACCCACTCTTCGGCCAAGACATTGGCTTCTTCGTTTTCCGTTTGCCATTCGCTGAGTTTGTTGTTAACTGGCTATTTGGCGCTTTTGTGCTCATCACGTTGGTTACCGCGGCAATTCATTACCTCAATGGTGGAATCCGCTTGCAAGTACAAGGTCGAAAGGTTACTCCTCAAGCAAAAGTTCACTTGTCGGTGTTGTTTGCTGCACTTGCCGTTATTCGCGCAGCAGGATATTGGCTCTCGCGCTATTCGCTAACAGGATCAACTCGCGGTGTCGTTCGAGGCGCAACATATACCGATGTCAATGCTCAGCTTCCCGCAACCAACTTGATGATTTTGGTTTCACTGGCCGTGGCTGCACTGTTTCTGTGGAACGTGCGTCAAAAAGGTTGGCGGATTCCGGTGTTAGCAACATTGATGTGGATGCTCGTTGCTGTTGTTGCTGGAACGATTTACCCAGCAGTGATTCAACGTTTTTCAGTTCAGCCAAACGTGAGTACGAAAGAGCTTCCGTACATTGCCAATAACCTCTCCGCGACAAAGTTTGCATTCAATATTGATGAAGTGTTGCAGGAGGACGTGTCGTTCAGCCCAATTTCTGCAACAGAGGTTGCAGACAACGAAGCGCCACTGCGAGATGTACGCCAGTTGGACCCATTGGAAATGCGTGACCGATTCGCACTCGATGAAGGCAGGACATCCTTCTATGCAATTCGTGATCTTGATGTTGATCGATATGTGATTGACGGGCGCTTGCAACAAGTCATTTTGGGATCTCGTGAACTAAATATTGAAGGAATACCCAACCGTACGTGGGTGTCTCGCCATCTCATATATACCCACGGATGTGGAATCGTTGCTGCACCAGCAAGCCGAGTTACGGTAGATGGGCGCCCTACGTATATTGACATTGGCGTGAAGACTCCGCAGCTCTATGTCGGGGAGAGGCTGAGCGGGTACTCAATCGTTAAGACAAACCAGGTCGAACAAGCATGCCCCGACACACAAGCAACTCCATATAAGGGAACTGGTGGTGTTGAACTCTCTTCAGTTACTCGTCGATTGGCTTTTGCTCTCAACTTTGGCGAATACAACTTATTCGGCTCAAATTTGATTGAGCAAGATTCACGTATTTTATGGATTCGCAATGTGAAGGACCGAGTCCAAAAGATTGCTCCTTTTTTCCAGTATGACGCAGACCCATATCCAGCAGTGGTTAGTGGTCAGGTGAAATGGATTCTTGATGGCTTTACGTTGACAAATCGCTACCCGAATGCCCAGTCTGCAAATACTGACCAATTGACAGTGGGCTCCGGACTAAATACGCAATTCAATTACGTACGCAACAGCATCAAAGTTGTTGTTGACGCATATTCAGGCGACATCACGTTTTACCAAGTCGATTCAACAGACCCGATCCTCAATGCGTGGGGCAAGATTTTCCCTAACCTTCTAACTCCAGTTTCGGAAGCGCCAAGTGATCTCATTGCACATTTCCGATATCCAGAAGATCTATTTCGAGTGCAGACAAACATGTATGGCCGTTATCAGTTTGAAGATCCAACGTTGTTTTTTAATCGCGATGCAGCATGGAGCGTTGCCCAGGCAGCACCAAGAGAACCAGAGGGGGCAACGGGAATCATTGGAGCAGAAAGCACTTCACTGACGCCAGATCTCATTGATGTGCAAGACGCAAACGTGGCCCGTTTTGAACCGTATTTCACAATCTTTCATGAGCCAGGCGTAACGGACTCAATGGGAACGTTCTCTATGCTTCGGCCGTTTGTACCATTTTCGTCCGACAACGGCCGCAAAGAGTTGCGCGCATTCATGGTTGTTTCAAGTGACCCACGTTCGTATGGGCAAATGAAGGTGTACTCAGTTAAGGAACCACTTCCTGAAGGACCTGCAACCATTGCTGCTGAATTTGGAAGTGATGCAACGGTTTCTCAGCAGATCACGTTGCTGGACCAAAGAGGATCGCGAGTGGTTTTTGGTGACTTGCAGTTTGTTCCGGTTGGTAAAGGTCTGGTGTACGTTCGTCCGGTCTTCGTTCGCCCAGATGATGCTTCAGCGCGTCAAGTGTTTGTGAGGAAATTTCTTGCATCACACAACAACAAAGTTGTCATTGCGGATGATCTAACCACTGCAATTAGTCGCTTGTTCCCGGGTTACACCGGGTCACTTGGTGATCGTGTCAATGACGGTCAAGTGGTAATACCTGATGCAATTACTCCAGATGAATCAGTACCAACAACCACAATCCCTGGTGCGACAACTGATACAACGCAGTCTGCACCAGAGCTCCTCGCTCAAGCGGAAGAGTTGTTTGAACAAGCAGACGCTGCGTTGGCTGGATCACCCCCAGATTTTGCTACGTATCAGGAAAAGCAAGCCCAAGCCCGCGAACTGATTCGGCAAGCACTCGGCTTGATTGGGAACTAAACAACAGTCAGCGGTTGCGGATGATTTCTGCAAGCGTTGCTAAATCCTGACGAAACGCGATTTCATAGCGAGCCTGTTCGTTTGCGATACGAGTTTGGTTGATTCGCAATTGTTCTAACGCTGCACGCGACGCTGGGTCTTCCTGCTTGTCCAGCAGTGCTTGTATTTCATTGCCGAGTTCATGAAGTTGATTCGACATCTCTGAAGACAGTGCAGAAACACGCTGATCAAAAACCGAAAGCCTCTGTTCAAGTGTGTTGATTGCAGCAGTCACGAGTGAAAGCTCGTTCCCACGCTTTGTGAGTTCAGAACGAAGGAGCTGGATCTCTGCGCGCACCTCACCAAGATCTGCGACAGTTGCTTTTGTGTTTCGAGTGAAGATGGCCATGAGGAGTCAGGAGTATGAGTTGTTTGTAGTCAAGGTTGCGATGCAAGGTTGTGCTCGCTACCGTACAACTTCTACGACGCGGGGTGGAGCAGTCCGGTAGCTCGTCGGGCTCATAACCCGAAGGTCACAGGTTCAAATCCTGTCCCCGCCACCAAAGTCAAAGGGCCCTCGGTTCGCCGGGGGCCCTTTGCATATGCCGATTATCCAACGAGCATGATTCGGTAATCAGAGTTGTTATTCTGCGAGGATGTCAAAAACCAAGCCATCAGTCACGATTCCAGCAGAAGCTCCACCATCTGAATTGGTGAAATCCGATCTAGAAGTGGGAAGTGGTGATGAAGCGGTGAAAGGCAAGAACGTTTCGGTTCACTACGTCGGTGTGGCGTGGAGCAATGGACAAGAGTTTGATGCGTCTTGGAACCGTGGTGAGGCATTTGATTTCAGGCTTGGCGCAGGGCAAGTAATTCAAGGTTGGGATGATGGCGTTGCGGGCATGAAAGTAGGCGGCCGTCGGCAATTAACAATTCCACCAGACATGGGATATGGAAGCCGCGGAGCAGGTGGCGTCATTAAAGGTGGCGAAACACTTGTTTTTGTTGTTGATCTGCTGAATGTTTTTTAGATAACTACGGGTAGAATTACTTATACAGAGCTGTGTGCAACACACGTTGTGCACGTAAAGAACTGGTGAGTAATGAATATCTTGGTAATCGGTGCAGGTGGAGTAGGCGCGTCAATGGCGTCTATCGCTGAGACCCGTTCGTTTTTCGCGAAATTTGTATTAGCCGACATATCTTTTGCTCGAGCCGAGGAAGCAGTTGCGCTCCTTGACGATCGCTCCAAGTTTGTAGCCGAGCAAGTTGATGCTCGCGACAAAGAAGCAATCAAATCCTTGATTTCTCGTGTTCAGGCCGATGTAGTCGTCAACGCATGCGATCCACGACTTAACGAGCCCATCTTTGATGCAGCTTTCGAGTCTCATTGCAATTACATCGACATGGCAATGAATTTGAGCGAACCGCATGCTTCGAATCCTTATGAAGAAGTTGGCTCACCGCTTGGGAAAGATCAATTAGCCGCCGATGAAGCGTGGCGCGAACGCGGTTTGTTGGCGTTGGTGGGAATGGGTGTCGAGCCTGGTTTAAGTGATGTGTTCGCTCGTTATGCTGCTGACAACTTGTTTGACACGATTGATGAAATTGGTGTTCGGGACGGCTCAAACCTGTCAATTGATGGTCTTGATTTCGCTCCTACATTTTCCATCTGGACAACGATTGAAGAGTGTTTGAATCCGCCAATCGTGTGGGAAAAGAATCGTGGTTTGTATACCACTGACTGTTTTTCTGAACCAGAAGTATTCCACTTTCCCGCAGGCATCGGACCGTATGAGTGCGTCAACGTAGAACACGAAGAAGTGTTGCTGATTCCACGAGAAATTGAATGTAATCGCGTCACATTTAAATACAGCCTTGGCGCCGAGTTCATTGACTGGTTGAAGACGTTTGCTTACCTAGGGCTTGACAGCAAAGATCATGTTCGTGTTGGCGACGTAAGCGTTGCTCCTCGAGATGTATTGGCAGCGGTGTTGCCGAACCCGGCAAAACTTGGACACTTGATGCATGGAAAAACGTGTGCGGGCACGTGGGTGCGCGGAACTTATGACGGCGAGCAGCGTGAGGTATACCTGTATCACGTCGCCGACAACGAAACCACAATGCGCGATTGGGGTTCGCAGGCAGTCTTGTGGCAGACAGCTATTTGCCCCGTAGTTGCACTTGAGCTTTTGGCAAATGGCAGTTGGAAGTTAACGGGAGTTCGCGGTGCCGAAGCATTTAACGCCGATCCATTCCTCAATTTGCTCGGTGATTATGGTGCCCATCATGGCATGGTCGAAATGGGCCCTGGTCTCTGGCCAAGTCCTAAGCCGACAGGTCAACCTGGTTGGGATCGCCCTGTAAAGCGTGCAATTCGTTTTAGTTAATGGTGTTGCGTAATCGCGCATACAGCGCTGGTGCGATAGTTGCAATTGTCTTCACGACAGCCTTGATGTGGTCGGATACAGCAATTTCTTGGTGGTCAGGCATCATTGAGTTCGCGTTGCGCATTAATTCAACAGCGACACAGGAAGTGCTTGATTCACGACCTTCTGGTGATGCAGATCTTCATGCACTGGTGTGGGGTGGTTGTGCAGTGGCTGTTGGGTTTGCCGTGAATTGGAAGAAACTTCTTTTTGCGTTTGTCACGTTGTTTGGCTGGACTGTATGTGTAGAGATTGCGCAACCGTGGTTTACCACCATGCGATCTCGCCAATTGAGCGATCTGCTGGGCAACTGTGTGGGAATTATGTCGGTATTAGTTGCTGCAGAAATTGTTAAGCAGGTCCGAGTACGCCGCTGATGTAGTGCCTCCGGCACAACAGTTCATAGCGAACTTCGTCGCCGAACAGAGGCTCGCTCATTGTTCTATCGGTATCACCAACAACAACTGTTTCGCCTTCGTACACAATATTGCCGTTAACTAAGCGGGCATTGAAGTTTGCTCGTTGTCCACACCAACAACGCGCTTCAACCTGCATTTCAACTCGTTGGTCCGCAATTTCAAGGAGGCGGCGAGTACCTTCAAAGAGCAGACCACGAAAATCCGTGATGAGTCCGAAGGCGAATACATCAACGTTGAGTTCATCAACAATTCGCGCCAGTTGATCACACTGTTCAATTGAGTAAAACTGAGTTTCGTCACACACCAAGAATTGCAATGGCATTTTTGATTGTGTCAGCTCAAACAAATCCAGGTCCGCCGAAACATCAACGGCAGGAGCGGAAACTCCAAGTCGGCTCGTTACTTGCGAGCCATCTCGGTCGAGCTTGGTCAGCAACAATCCGTTCACACCGCGAGATGACATGTTGTGGTGGATTTGCAATGCAAGGGTACTTTTCCCCGAACCCATTGTTCCGTAACTGAATCTCAAGGTGGCCATGACGAACATGAACCGTAGTCGGGCTGAAACATGACTCGCACCTGACCTAATGTGGAAGTTATGAAATCCCTCGACCGCGCAGGGCTTGCACGGATGATTGACCACACCCTGCTGACGCCAGAGGCGGTCGAGCACGATGTTTTGACGCTATGTGCAACCGCGACCGAATTGGGCGTAGCCGCGGTTTGTGTGTCTCCTCACTGGGTCTCGCTGGCAGCGGCACATACCGATCTTCCCATCGCCAGTGTTGCGGGGTTTCCATCGGGCAGCCATCTTTCCAAGGTGAAAGCAGAGGAAGCTGCGCAGGCGGTCAATGATGGAGCGCGAGAAATTGATGTTGTTGTTAATTTGGGATTTATCGCAAGTGCCAATTGGCAAGCACTGCAGAATGAAACCGCCGAAGTCCGTTTGGCAATCGGCGAAAAGATAGTTCTGAAAGTGATTTTAGAAACGGCACTGTGGAGTGAACGTCAAATCATGAGTGCATGCTCGGCGGTTGTCGCTGGTGGTGCAAACTTTGTCAAGACGTCAACTGGGTTTCACAAGTCAGGTGGTGCAACAGTTGATGCTGTGCGAACGATGCGTCTGGCGGTAGGTGGTGGAATTGGTGTTAAGGCAAGTGGCGGAATTCGAACTACTCGAGTTGCGTTAGAGATGATTAAAGCAGGAGCAAATCGAATTGGGGCATCAGCATCGCGCGAAATACTTGGCGGACTCACATGAAGCGTCTTGTCGCCGTATTTGTTACGACAATGTTTTTTTGGTTTGCACCTGCGGCACATGCTGCAGTGATTCCCGTTGAATCAACCCCAACCGAACTCGCACCACCGGCCGCCGTGTCGCAAGCGGTGTTTCCTGTTCCAGCAAAATCGGGCAAAGGGAGAAGAGTTGTTCATTCAACACGTCAGTTGCGGGTGTGGGTGATCAATGCACAAGAAGAAGTACTGCGCACGTTCTTGGTGTCGGGTCAACGTGGGCAACCCAAAAAGGGGACCTACACCGTTTCGAGTCAATCGGTTAGGTCATTTAGTCCCGCACTAGAAGGTGTGACATTTAGGTTTATGACACGTTTTGCCATTGGACGTAACGGGGGAAACATTGGCTTCCATGAGATTCCGAAACGCAAGGGTGTTCCCATGCAGACCGTAGAAGAACTTGGAACTGTGCGTGGAAGTGGTTGTCTTCGGGCAAGTACCGAAGACGCAAAATTTATTTTTTCGTGGGCAAAGCCAGGAACGCGGATTGTTGTTGTTCCCTAAGAGGGGTTAAAAGCGCGCCATCTCCGACTTCAACAAATCAAGTCCGAGGTTGCCTAAGTCAAGAGCATGTGCGTGCCATTTGCGAAGATCAAATGCCGCACCATATTTCTGTTTGGCATCATCACGCAGATCAAGCCACACTCGCTCGCCGAGTTTGTATGAAATGGCTTGTCCCGGCCAACCGAGATAGCGGTTGACTTCAGAGCGATTGAACTCATCATCACTCGATGAGTGCGCGCTAAGGAATTCGAACATCAAATCTGGGTTCCATTGTTCACCAGGGTGAAATGTTGAACTTCGAGGTATGGCGAATCCGCAATGAATTCCGATATCAATGACGACTCGTGCTGCACGAAACGCTTGTGCATACAAGTAGCCCAAGCGGAACTCAGGGTTTTCGAGAAACCCGAACTCGTCCATGAGGCGCTCGGCGTACAACGCCCAACCTTCACCATGGCCCGATATGAATGTGTTGCGTTGGAAGCGGGAAAGCTTCTCCGAGTTAATGGTGGCGATTGCAACCTGCAAGTGATGTCCCGGAACGCCTTCGTGGTAGGCGGTAGTGGGTTCGCTCCATCGTGGGAACACGGTTCGCCCGTTTGTTGGATACCAAGTTCGACCGGGGCGACTGAGGTCCTCGCTTGGGCCTGTGTAATACATAGCAGCTGCTCCACCTGGTGGAGAAATCATTGCTTCAACGGTGCGAATAGAATCGGGAATTGAAAAATGGTGGTTGTCAATGAGAAATGACATCGCATCATCCATTAGCTCCTGTAGCCAATCGCGAAGCGCGCCTTCTCCCTGAATCGATCGCGATGGGTCGGTATCAAGGAAGTTACGTACTTCATTCAATGTTGATCCAGGAAGAATTTCTTGCGCAACGCGTTCCATTTCGGCATCAATGCGCTGCACTTCTGTCCAGCCCCACTCGTAGGCGTCTTTAGCCTCAACCTTCATTCCCATGAAACGTCGACGCGCTAGCGCATGGCGCTCGGGGCCAACGCCATCGCGAGTGTCTGCATGAGGGGCGTAGTCGTTAATGAGGAAATCTGCAGTTTCGCCGAGTGCCTGTGATGCGTTCTTGGCTGCTTTACGAAGTTGTTTCATTGGCGCGCCGACAATAGAAGAAGCAGATTCTGCGAATTGCTCAAAGAATGCAGGTGCGTCATTGCGGCCAGCCCACGTTGCGAGTTGTTCACTCGATGCAAGAACTTGGCGTCGCTGAGCCTTTACACCGCGGTCAAGACCAAGCTTCCACGATTCACGCATTCCTGCAAATGCCTGCGGGACTTTCGACATGCGCTCCGCAATAACTGCCCAATGTTCCGCCGTATCGGTTGGCATGAGATCAAATATGGATCGGGCGGCATCCACATCGCCAGCGATAACGCGAATTGACGCAAGGTGTTCATTGGCTTCGTATTCCGCACCAGAGATTTCTAGTGACTCGCGTAAGACACCTGCTGCCAAACGGTCGGAACTTGCACTGGTGTCAAGAGCATTCAGTTTTGCGAGAGTGTGCAGATCGTTTTGCGCGCGTGCGTCGTGACCAGCGGGGCTGAAGTCGGTCATCTCGTGGTCGTGACCAGCAATACCCATGTAGGTAGCTGCCGCTGGATCAAGTTCGGCAACCGTGTTGATGTAGTTGTCGGAGAGTGAATACACAGGCGAAGTCATGACAATACGATACGCCTTTTCTGGGGCTTTATGTGTAGGTGCTAGCTCGTGCTGTCGGGCCCATGTCGCACAATTTTGGCAATAACTATGGACTTTTCTGCAGTATCAATATGCATATAGACACGTATCAGTGTTCGATTCTTACCTCTGCGTAGATGCGCTCCGATATGAATTTGTTTGTTCTTATGCATAGCGGTGTACCAGTCGCCATATCGATGGTGCGTGTCTTCAGAAATTCGTGGAGCAAAATCAAGTCCTGCGTTATCACGTAGATATGACTGGAGCCCTGCAATGGGGAATGCATCTCTACGCCATTGCGCAACTGCGTTATCAAGTGCTTTTAAGTCCTGAAGTACTTGACGCGGGTTCGGCCCTTGAAGTTCATTTGCAGTGGCAAATGCTGTTGGCAAAAATTCGAGATGCTTGCACTCGGATCGGGCACGGTTGACGGCGTCAAGGACTGTACGGAGTACGCGGTCAGGACGTGTGCGCGCAAGTTCGGCATCAAGGTCAAGCGCCTGAAGCGTGAGTGCATCTAAACGCCCGCGAAGAAGTGCGACTTCAGTAGACAACTCTTCCGCTTCAATTTCTTTCTCTTCAAGTAACTCTGCAAACTCATCGCGTTCTGCTTCCACTTCTTCCAAGGCATCATCAAGTTGTTCAATGTGTAATTGATGTTCATCGACAGTTCGCTTAAGTCGCTCAACCACGGGGGACAGATCTGTAGTTGCTTGAGTTTTAGCCGGAGTTGGTGACGCAGATACAGATTGAATCGGTCGACTCGTACTGAATCGTGGAGGTGCTTGCGTTGGAATGTCTGGTTGCAACGCCGCGGCTTCAAGGATTGGATTCTCAATCTGTTCACGATGTGGCGTGACGGTATGGAATGTCATCGGTTGAACAGGGTGCGGCCACAAAATGGTGACGTAGTTTTTGTCCAGCACTTTGCCATTGCAATATGCATTGAACGAGTCGACTGCTTCGGTTGACGTGATATGCGCGATATGGGCAATGCCAACAAGGTCTTCAAGTAAAGGACCAGTGTGAGACGACTGAACTGATTTATCAATCGTTGTTTCAACCAAAATTGGCAAGCGACGTGCGAGTGCATTAATGAAGTCAGCTGCGAGTGCTTCACCGTCAAGCGCAGAAGCTACTTGGCGAATTGTTGGACTGATGCGTCGCTCTGCGTCGTACACCTCCAGCAACTTGGCCATTTCGGCAACAAGTGCCCGCACTGGTTTTGCTGGCAATTCCGCTCGGCGATGGGGGATGATTGAGTCCTTACCTGGGGCGAACTTCACGCGTAAGTCAAAAACAAGCTGACCTTTATACGGGGTGAGTGTTGCGATAATGAGGTGAGTGCCACCGGTCTGCGGATGTGTGTTTTGCACTTCCAACCTGAACACATCGTCGTCTTGGCTGTGTCGTACACGCACGCGGATGTTGACGGGCAAGCGATCTGCGGGAAACCATTGCTGATGCCACTGTGAAATAGCCCCAATGGCACGTTCGCGGGTTTCTTCGGTCCACTTCTTTGTGGGCAGTGTCATCGCATACGTGGTGAACATGGTCTCGTTTACGCTAACGAGACCGCCTAGGGTTGCGAAGTGAATTTTCGCGATCTTTTTAGCGTGTGGTGCATCTCGCTTTCCTTTATCTTCACGATTCCACAGGCTTACCGGGTGGTAAGGAGAAATACCGTTGAAGGCATTTCTGTGCCTTCGCAACTACAAAATGTCAGTGGGTCGATTTTGTGGGTGGTGTACGGAATTGCGTCCTCGACGCAACTTGTTGTGCTCGCAAATGTTGTGACAATTTGTGGGTTTGGAACTGTAGTTGCAATGCAGGTACGACTCAAAGCGGTGCCGCTTGCACGTGCACTTACCGTTGAGATCTGCGTGGTGGTCGCCGCACTTGTCGCGTTAGCAATTTCGCGTGATGTTCTCGGTGCAATCGCTGTAGTGGTAGGCGCGACGGGAATTGTCCCTCAGGTGATTCGCGCCGCAAAAACTAATCATCTGGTTGGAGTTTCAGTAGTCACATTCATCATGGTGGTCGTCATGTCGGCGTCATGGGGATTCTACGGTGTGATGATCAAAGACCCTTATGTTGCTTTACCGAACGTCGTGATTGTGCCGAGCGCACTGTTTATTTCTATTCGTGCAATTCAGTCACATCAGCGTTACGGAAGTTCGATGGTTGCAGTAGCAACGCCAGCACGTTGATGCGTGGCTGTGAGCGTTACTCGTTGACCTTTTTCGCCGCGCACTAACCAACTCTGCAACACGCGATCAGGGGTTCCATCGGATTTTGCATCACCGCTGACACGAAATTTCACACGCCCATCAAGTTGGCCGAGCTTTACTCGTGGCGCACCTTCAACCAAGGTTGCCCCTGAAATCTCTGCAGTGAGAGGAAGAACGATTTTGTTCTTCTGTGCCCACTCGCTGATTTCTGTGCCCAGCCAGCCAGTGTTTGCGACACCAATCTCTACTTTGTACACACCACCGCCCAGTGATACGGCAGTTGCTTGTTTGATTTCGAGTCGTGGCGAAGCAAGTGCTTGATAGATGGCGAAATGCACGTGTGGTGCAACTTCGTCACGCAGTTTTGAAGCAGGGGCGTTTGACCACGTTTTGATTGCGTCACATCCTCCAATTTCAATTTCACCTAATTGCGGGTGATTGAACTTTTTCCAGGGTGCATATGCACCTGGTGCATTTGTGTCGGTCCATTTGCAGACAGCAAGTTCTTGCTCTGGAGTTGGACCGACGTACCAGATATCGGTTGGCGAGTGTTTTCCTGTTGCGTGGAAAATGATGTCCCAAAACTCTGTAGTCCAGCCGAATACACCAAGGTGTTCATAGGCCCAGTCGTCACCAGCTCCGCTCATGGTGTCGCTCTTGTCCCACGTCAGATCTTCGTACACCGAATGAACGGGATATCCCGTGTGCTGCACTGCAATTTTTCCAAGTTCGCTGTACACCCAAATGTCAAACGGTGGCAGTGTTGAATCGGGACGCGTGCTGCTTGGTCGCAACATGAAGCCACCCGCTGTATGAAACGCATTGTATCCACACACGTTGGTGCGCGATCGAGCGGCACGCACCAGCGCGTCAATTTCTGGCTCAGACATAGGGTGATCACCCGATCCGAGCACGGTAGTTCCCCAACCAGCGGGGAAGTTGCGGTTCAAATCAAGTCCTGCAGGGTCGCGTGGCATTGGGATGGTGAATCCATCAAAATTCTCAAGCACGCCTTCATCGAGTAAGCGGTATCGCTGTATTCCTGCTGCGACTCCGAGCGGACCAACGGGGACCATTACGCGTGAATCATCTGCATGCTCTGTCCATGCACCATCAGGGTCAGCGATGCGCATGGTGCGAACGGCTCCGTCGCCATCAATGTCTTCAACGCTGAGTCCTGGCCAACGGTGGCCATCACGCCAAGGCCACGACCGAACGCTTGACCGGTGATACAACGGGCGATCGAGCAATGCATCCTCTACTCCGTCTGGGTTGACACGCGGAACGATGTAGAACGTGCGCGTGCGCAGTGCTTCAGTTACATGGTGATCTTTTCCGTGATGACTTGCGAGATACTCCAGGATGTACAGCGCTGCAACACCACCAGTTACCTCGGTTGCATGAATGTTTGCATCGATCCAATGCGCAGGCTTTGTGTTGTGTGATCCCGTTGTCGAGTCGGTGATCGTGGCAATCCAAAGATCTCGGCCTTTATGTGACTTGCCATACGTCTCAAGTGACATCACATGTGGAAATCGTGAAGCCAAATCGTGAAGCCACGCAACCATTTCGTCATAGCGAAGAAAGCGATCAAAGTTGTACGTCATTCCTACAGGTTACGCTGAGCACAGGAGGTGCACTTCGTGCCACACATGCCAGTGTTCATGCATGCAACAGGGAGTTGGCGTCCACGTTGGCGCGGCCGAATTCATGCTCTTGCTGTTGTAGTCACTATCCCTGCCGGAATCATTCTGACGTTGTTCACTCCAGCGGGAGTACCTCGAGTAGCAGTTGGCATTTATGCATTTTCGCTTTTAGCGCTGTATTCAACTTCGGCTTCGTATCACTTGTTTACTCGAACATTGAAATCACAGAAGACAATGCAACAGATTGATCATGCAATGGTGTATGTGCTTATTGCAGGAACATATACACCGGTGTGCTTACTTGCGTTGCCACGAACCGTTGGTGTTCCGTTTCTGTTGTTGATTTGGGGTGCAGCAGCACTGGGAATGGGATTGAAGTTGACGTGGAAAGCAAAACGCCTAGGTCACGCCATGTACATCATCATTGGTTGGGCGGCTCTCATTATTTTGCCTTGGGCACACGGACGAGCGGGTTTCACGAGTTTGTTGATGTATGCATTAGGCGGTGTTGTGTACACCGTTGGCGCCGTGTTGTTTTACATGAAGAAGCCGGTACTGATTCCCCATGTTTTTGGCTACCACGAGATATGGCATGTATTCACCGTTATTGCTGGGGTGCTGCAATTTATTGGCGTTGGTTTGTTAGTGGGTCGAGTCGCGTAAACACATGGCGTCCATACCCGAACTACACGATCTAAGGCTGTGGGCAGATCCAAATGCTGTTCAAGTACATCGTCTGCCAATGCGAACACCGTTCGTTTCGACTTCGAGTATTCGAGTCTCACTGAACGGCGATTGGCACATTAAACGATTTGCGCACCCTGATGATATCGCTCTGCGTGAATTGGGTGAACTATGTGATGACAGCGATTGGTTGAGTATCCCCGTTCCAAGCAATTGGACTCAGTTCGATCTCGGTGATGTTCCGCATTACACAAACATTGCCATGCCGTGGCGTGAAACTCCTCCACATCTTCCAAAGGAAGTTCCTACTGCGGTGTATCGGCGCAACTTCAAGGTTGAAAGCGCGTGGTCTGACCGCCGAGTGATCCTGCATATTGGAGCAGCAGAGAGCGTGCACTCGGTTCGAATCAATGGAGAATTCGTCGGGTATGGAACGGATAGCCGGTTAGCGAGCGAATACGACATTTCTGCGTTTGTTCGAGAAGGAATGAATCTTGTCTCAATAACAGTGTGTAGATATTCGGCCCAGTCATACGTTGAAGACCAAGATCAATGGTGGATGGCGGGATTGCACCGAGATGTGTTCATCGAAGCACAACCGCAACTACGAATTGAAGACATTCGAGTTGATACCGAAGTCAATGTCGTGCGAGATTCGCAAACAGGAAGCGGTCAAATACGCATTTCTACGCGAGTTGCAGCGCCAAGTGATGAGCGTTTTCCACCCGGCATGAAAGTTAGGGCCACATTGCACAATGTCAATGGAAAACAGATCGGAATTCACCACTCGGGTGAGGTTGCACACAGCACACGTCCATATGTGTTCACCGGACATTGCGCGGAAATTCAATGGTCGGTAACTGGTGTGAAGTTGTGGTCTGCAGAACTTCCTCATCGCTATCTTGTTCGCATTTCGTTATTGGATGCGAACGGGAACGTGATTGATTCGACAGATCAATGGATTGGGTTTAGAAGAATTGAAATCGTTCGCGGCGATCTCTTGGTAAACGGTAAGCGCATCATGATCCAGGGAGTCAATCGACACGATCATCACCCTGATCGTGGAAAGGCGGTCACGCTGCAAGACATGCGAGATGATGTTGTGGCAATGAAGCAACACAACATCAATGCAGTGCGATGTGCGCATTATCCAAACGACCCTCGATTCCTTGATATCTGTGATGAATTGGGTCTGTATGTAGTGGACGAGGCAAATATTGAAAGCCATGCATGGATAACGAGCTTGTGCCACGATTCGTCATATAGAGCAACGTGGCTTGCGCGGGTAAGTCGAATGGTGGAGCGAGACAAGAACCATCCGAGCGTGATCATGTGGTCGCTGGGAAATGAATCTGGATACGGAAGTGTTCACGATGCTGCTGCAGCGTGGGTGAGGTCATATGACCCGTCACGAATCATTCACTACGAAGGCGCAATTTTTCACACAAATTGGTTTGACGGCGGAATGGCAGCAACCGATGTCGTAGCCCCGATGTATGCACCAATTGCTGCGATTGAAATGTACGGCAAGAGTAAACAGCGTGTCCGCCCGTTGATCATGTGCGAGTACAGCCATGCGATGGGCAACTCGAACGGGTCGCTCTCCGATTATTGGAAAGCGTTTGATCACACGCCTGGCCTACAGGGCGGTTTTATCTGGGAATGGAAAGATCACGGCCTGCGCCAGTTGCTCCCCAATGGCAAGGAACGGTTTGCATATGGAGGACAGTTCGGTGATTCCCCACACGATGGAAACTTTGTTGCAGATGGATTGATGCACGCTGATCTCACGCCTCATCCGGCAATGCGAGAAGTTGCTTGGGTGCATCGGCCGGTTGCCGCGCGACTTGTTGGCCCAAAGTCTGATCAAGTGATAGAGCTAAAGAATCGCCAAGCATTTCGTGATGTTGCATGGCTGTCTGCAACGTACGAGGTAGTGCTTGACGGTGTCGTCAAGCGAAAGGGAAAATTGGCGCTCGCTGGTCTTGCTGCAGGAAAGGCAAAACGAATCAAAGTTCCATCTATTCGGGGTTTGTCTGGAGACATTCGACTCAACATCACGTGGAAGACAAAACGTGCAGAGCCGTGGTGTGATCGAGGGCATGTTGTCGCCTGGGATCAGCTGACAGTGAAATCGTCACGGGCGAAGAGGATCCAAACTTCTCAGAAAACGTCTGAGCCATTGAATATTGAGCCACAGATTTCATTATTTAGAGCTTCCATTGACAACGATGGATTTAAGTTGTTGCCAAATCTTGCGTGGGTGGAAACCACCACGTTGAAGCGTTGGCAAGAGCAAGGCATTGATGGAGATGTTTCGCAGTTGGTTAAGCATCAAACAAAGCGAACAGTTAGGGAAGATGGCTCAGTCCGCTTTGACCATTCGGTGTTAGTTCCAAAAACACTGGATGATCTTCCACGAGTTGGTGTGAGCTTTCCGTTGCCAGAAGGATTCACGGTGATTTCGTGGTGGGGTAATGGTCCTCATGAGTGTTACCCAGACCGCGAGTCGTCAGCAATGCTTGGAATGTATAGCGGAGAAGCTGATGAATTGCCCTATCTGGTGCCCCAGGAATATGGGCTGCGGACACAGTGCAGATGGTTTGAAGTGAGAAATCCGCAAACGGAAGAAGTTATTCGAATTGAAGCAGAAAGCGGACCGTTGCACATGTCTGCATTGCCGTATACAACGCAAGATCTGTATCAAGCAGCAGATCAAACAGAATTAATTAAGCGTCCTTATCTAACAATGAATATTGACGTTGCTCACAGGGGTCTTGGAACCGCAAGTTGTGGACCAGATGTATTACCGGAATATCGAATACAGCCTGGGAAGTTTCAATTTGCGTATGTGATTTCACGCGAGTCGCGCGGCGCCAGCCGCTGACACAGTCCAACCAGGCACGTCTGCATCGTGTGAGCACAGAGCGACAACACAACCACCAAACCCACCACCGGTCATTCGAGCCCCAAAAACTCCTGGAATCTTCTGGATTTCATCTACTGCTGCATCCATGACTGAAGTGGATGCAGCAAAATCGCGAGTAAGAGATGTATGTCCTTCATTCATAAGTCGGCCAGCATGATGCACTTCATGAGATGCAAGCGCTAGTGCAAAGTCTCGAACTCGTTGGTTTTCGCTGATCACATGTCGAGCACGCATAGATATGGTGGCATCTTCAATTAACTCAAGCATGTCGATGCTTGCCGAGCAGAGTGGTCCAATAATGGACTCTGCTGAGTTGCATTGACGAACACGATCGCCGTATTCCGAACCTTGCAGGGTGCGACGTGCAATGAACGAAACAACAATTTTGCACTCTTCCGGAATAGGGCTATGGACCACTTCGAGTGTTGAACAATCAATCAGCATGGCGTGGTGTTCTTCAGCGAGAGAAATACACAGTTGATCCATGATTCCGGTAGGAACACCTGTTGCTGCATGCTCGGCACGTTGTGTTAATTGCGCTAGTTCTCGAGCGCTTCCATCAAAACCAAGGGCTAATGCAGTAGCGACTTCAAGAGCAGCACTCGAAGATAGACCGCTACCAATTGGGATATCTGTAGTAACGGTCCCCACGATTCCGCGAGTTGCTTTGCATTCAGCGGCAACAGCCGCGATATATCTCGCCCATTGTGGCTGCAATGAAGAAATGCCACTAACGGGGATTGCAAAATTTGCTACATCGGGTTCATCAGCAGACTTCAATGAAATTGAAGGATCCTCGGTAAAGCGTGCATCAATCACGGTGTGTCGATTGATTGCCATGGGAAACACCAGTCCACCCGTGTAGTCGGTGTGATCGCCAATCAAGTTGACGCGCCCCGGTGCAATTGCGCGCATTAGACCACCAGGCTGCGAAGACGCTGAGCGATATCTGCAGGATCCACTGGATTGAAGTATTCCTCGGTAGACACTTCAGCGGCGGCAATGTATCTCTGAACACCTTTTGCTCTCCATGGCGAAACAATCTCAATGTTTAGCCAAGCATTTTCAAATTGAGTTTTTGCAGGCGCTTGTGTAATCCACATCATGTAGGGAAGAGGCGCATCAAAGAGCTGATCCAATGCCACAAATGTTTTGTGAAGAATTGAAGCGAGTTCATCGCGAAACCCATCACTGAGATTACTGAGGAGCGGAACCTGTTGATGTGGAGCAACAACTAGTGAAACTGGGTGTATGGCTGCGTACTGGGCATAAGCAGCAAAATGATCGCCGTTGATAATTAAACGATCCGCGGGTTGAGGGTCTGGCCGCCATTGTGAATGCAACAGTGAGTGTTGACGGCGTGGGACGTGATCAAATGCATAAATCTGTCCGTGTGGGTGACTGATTGTTGCTCCAACTTCGGCACCCCGATTTTCAAAAATCAGTACGTAGTCAATATCGCTTTGTTGCTGCAATTGAGTGGTTCGCTCTGCCCAAAGATCAATAACTTTTCGAATTCCGCTACTGCCCAGTGAAGCAAAGGTTGCGTCATGTTGTGACGAATACAACACCACTTCACATGCACCAGTTTCTAGTGCCGGCCATCTATTTTCAAACGACTTCACGTCGTAAGGCTCTGGAGATTCAAGACCACCAAGACAAAATGGGCATTCTGAAGACGGCAGGTTTGGGCGATGCTGACGTGCAGCAACGATATGAACGCGCGCACCTGAATGCGGATCAAGACGGTCGTTATCGCTCACTACATCACCTGATGAATCTGGATGAGGAAACTTGAGGCGGGCAATAACGGCGGACAAACGACACCGATTTCTCTCATGTGTCGTCCCGTCATAGTGATTGATCCGTTCTCAATCCACTGCGGAAGTTTTCGATGCGGTGCGAATGCAGGTGTTCCGAGATGTAGGGGTTTGATCATGAAAGTTGTGTCGTCATTGAATTGCTGAAGATGTATTGGATCTACATGGCTACTTGGGCCATTGGCTAGCCGGGTGACAGAGACGAGGGAATGCGATTGGTCAAGTGCAGAAACACCATGCACCATGATGTTGGTATCCGGATGATCTTCCCGGAACATCAAACCAGTATGCAATAGCGGGCGGAGGGTTTTGTATTGCGCAATGACAGAAGCAAGTCGGTCCCGCTCATGGGGTGATGTATCAAGCAGATTCCATTCAATGCCTAACCAACCAAAGAAAGCTGTCGAAGCTCGGAATGCAAGCGAATGGTTGCGCCGAGTGATGTGACTGGTTGGCGATCCAATATGAGCGCCAAGCACCTCGGGTGGCATGAGACGCTGCGCACCTCGCTGGATGAGCATTCGATCGAGAGGATCAATGGAGTCACTCGTCCAGAATCGATCAACATAGGGCAGAATCCCAAAGTCAACTCGTCCACCGCCCGATGCACACGATTCAAATTGAACCTGTGGGTGAGCCTTGTTTAGTTTGTCAAGCAATTCGTAGGTGCCAAGAGTCTGTGAATGTGCTGGCGAGGCTACGAGATCACGATTGTGATCCCATTTCACGTAAGAAATGTCGTGCGCATCGAGTAATCGTGAAATGCAATTGAACAAATAATCGCGGACTTCGATTCGTGACATGTCAAGGACAAGTTGGTTTCTTCCCGTAATTGCAGTGTTTGCACCACTGTGCAGCACCCAGTCTGGATGTTGGCGATATACATCGCTATCAGGGTTAACCATTTCAGGTTCACACCAAATTCCAAACTCCATTCCTAACGACTTCACATGACTAATGAGTGGGGTGAGTCCATCAGGCCAGATGGAAGAGTCGACGGTCCAGTCACCAAGGCCAGCAGTGTCGTTTCGTCGACCTGAAAACCAGCCGTCATCAAGCACGAAACGCTCAACACCAACATGTGCGGCAACGTCTGCAAGTTTCGCCAACGTCTCAAAGTTGTGGTCGAAGTACACCGCTTCCCAGGTGTTGAGCGTGACTGGCCTCCATGTGTTTTCATGCCGCAACCGTGATCGGACAAATTGATGAAAGTGCTGCGAAGCCGAGCTGAGTCCGTGTGATGAGTGCACCGCGTAGACAGTTGGTGTTGAATACGTTGCATTTGGTTGAACGGCGAGTTCTCCAGCACTCAGTTTTTCTCCAACCATCATGTGCTTGCGGTGTTCCGTGACTCCGTCAAGTGTGATGTCGAAGTTTCCGCTCCATCCAACATGACACCCCCAGACCTCACCATGCTGTTCGCCAAATTGAGCAGTACCGGCAAAAACTACAGGCCATTTCTCGTGGGAGGTACGACCTCTGTTGTTGGTAACTGAAATGGTTGATTGCACCCAAGGGGTGCGTTGCTCACCAAACTCCATTCCCCAGCGGCCGCCCATGGTGATAAGTTCTTGTGCACGTGGTGGGACAGGAAGAGCAAAGCGCAGACCATGCAACAGATATGGCAATGATCCGCGGTTGGTGAACGTGCCTGAAATTGCAAGAACACCACTTACATGAATTTCAATACTGATGCGAAGATCGAGATCGAGATGACTATCTCGAAGCACGAACTCAGCTGAGGTAGTCGTGTTGGCACATGATGTGATGACGAAATGAGGGAATGATCCCGAGCCATCTGGGAAGCACCCTTCAATGCCAGAATCACCGAGCCATCCGTCATGGTGCTGAGCAATGATGCCAAGTGGTGGATCTAGATCAATTCCACCACCAAGAATGCCTCGTGTAAACAGGTTCTGATGAATTGGGTTGTGTCCAAGGAAGCTTCCCCAGTACACAATCGCCGGAACATTGCCTCGTGTGCTGATGACAACGCTGAGACGTTCGTCGTGCAAATGAAGAAGTTGGTCGTTGGCTTCCACTAATGGATAAGTCTGCCAGTCCAAGCGATGGTGAACCACTTTGTAAGCGACTCACGAGGGGCGAGAACAAAGGGTGAATCGTTAATCGCGTTTGGAGCACCCGATTGTGGCTCTACGCATGTCGAATGTGATGGTTGGTCGTACACCACCCAATGGGAACAGTCGCTTGAAAGGACAAGGTCAACCCCGTTGACTGTAAGAGAAAGTGGTGCAAGTGGATTGACGAAGCAGTCATCAACGTTGATGGCATCTCGGCGTTGGCGAATCGTGGTTGCGATTCCATGTTCATCTCGTTGCAGCATTGATTCAAAAATCAGTGATGTACGACTTGGTTTGTAAAACCATGGATGCCAGCCGACTTGTGCGGGCATGGCACGATCGCCAGCAGTAACGCATAGCTCTAAGCGGACAAGGCCATTTTGTAACTCAATGCGTTGAGAGACTGAACCACCAAATGGCCATTGCGAATCCAATTTGTTGAAAAGTTCAATGCTCGATGCAGTTACATCTACGACATTCCATGATTGTGCAAAGACTGTCCCATGAGCTGCGTGAGGAGGAAGGGTGAGGGGGAGTTCGTGTTCAACGTCGTTGAACCGCACAACTCCAGATCTGACTCGACCCGCGTACGGAATCATTGGGTAGCAGCCCCAAGTAAGCGCCGAATCGACTGGGCTGCCAGTGAGTAGAACTTCCGCGCCGTGGATGCATAGCGACGCAAGCCGACCGCCATGTCTTTCGTCCACGGAGACAGACGCACTGCCATTGCTCAGCGTGTAAACCACGCTTGGATTCTTATCATTTGCTAACAACTGAAGAATTCGGTCTTGGGGGAACTATCCTGTCGTGCATCAAGGAAGTGCAGTTTCGGGTCGCTAGCTCAGTTGGTAGAGCAACGGACTTTTAATCCGCAGGTCCAGGGTTCGAGCCCCTGGCGACCCACAAGTAGTGAATCTGAATTGACAGATGATAGTTATCTAATTTAGAGATATGTATCGCTCTGCCATCACCGATAACGATAAGCATGGGATACTTACTACATGTTCATCCCCCTCATTATTGCTTCGGGTGTATTCGCACTCGCACACCGCCTGGTCATGGCATCAGTTGATTCGTTCAACGGGTACGGCGATCAAGGTCCAGACTTCCGCCTCTAAAGCCCTCATTTGTCCGATGTCACTGACATCGCAGCACAAGAGCGGCGAGACTGTACTCAATGAGCACAGAGGAGTCGATAGTTAATCAACTGGATCTCTCGATTTCTGGCATGTCGTGCAATGCGTGCGCGATGTCAATTGAAAAGGGTCTGAACGGGATTCCTGGGGTGGAAGCAACCGTCAACTTCGCAACCGAGTCTGCGCGCATCGCCTTCGATTCGACAACGGCTGATGTTGCCACGTTCATTTCAACAATTGAAGGTCTTGGCTACAGTGCGCGAACGTTGGAAGAGACCACGCCGGACATGTTGGATGCCGAGGTTCGCGAACGAGTAGCGATGTTAAAAACTCGTCTTATCGCAACCGCCGCGCTTGCGATACCTGTTGTTGTCGTCTCTATGGTGATGTCATTTCAATTCACAAACTGGCAATGGTATGCATTGGCATTGTCTTTCCCGGTAGTGACGTGGGGTGCGTGGCCGTTTCATCGTGCTGCATTAATGAATGCACAACATCGCAATACAACGATGGACACGTTGATTTCGCTAGGAATAGTTGCCGCGACTGGTTGGTCGGTGTGGGCACTGTTGTGGGGTGGTGCTACCGACAATCACCATATGTCGGGAATGTCATCTTTGCCACATGTGTATTTCGAGGTTGCAGTTTCGGTAACCGTGTTCTTATTGGCAGGTCGCTACTTTGAGGCGCGTGCAAAGAGGCGAGCAGGAGATGCGCTACGCGCATTACTTGCATTGGGTGCACGAAATGCAACAGTGTTACGTGACGGCGAAGAAGTTGTGATTGAAGCGGCGTTAATCAGAGTTGGTGATTTGATTGTGGTTCGACCAGGAGAGATCATCGCTGCCGATGGAATCGTGCAAGAAGGCGAATCAACGATTGATGCCTCGATGCTCACTGGCGAAAGTGTTCCCGTAGATGTTGCAAAGGGCAGCAAAGTAACCGGAATAACGGTCAACCTTTCGGGACGTCTCATTGTCAAAGCACGCCGCGTGGGTGCAGATTCAACGTTTGCGCAAATGACAAAACTTGTGCGTGATGCGCAGTCAACTAAAGCACCGGTTCAACGTTTGGCTGATCGTGTCAGCAGCGTGTTTGTGCCTACAGTGATAGCGATTTCGCTGCTTACCTTCGCAGGCTGGTACCTATTTGGCGACAATGTTGATCGGGTTGCCGATTCGTTTACAGCAGCTGTAGCTGTGTTGATAATTGCGTGTCCATGTGCGTTAGGTCTCGCTACTCCAACAGCCTTGATGGTGGGAAGTGGTCGTGCCGCACAGATGGGCATTGTGATCAAGGGAGTTGATGTATTGCAGAGCACTCGCAGAATCGACACGGTGGTGTTTGACAAAACAGGAACCATCACTACAGGAGTGATGCAACTTGTTGATGTCATTTGTGCAAGTGGTGTAACACGGTCTGAGATTCTTGGCTATGCAGGAGCGCTTGAACACGCAAGTGAGCATCCAGTAGCAAAAGCAATTGCATTGGCGGCGAGAACCGAGCTGGGCTCACTTTCTGCGGTTGGACATTTTGAGTCAATTGCAGGAATGGGCACGGTCGGGGTGGTGGACGGAAAACGAGTGATGGTTGGCGGAGAGCCATTGTTTGAAAAACAACTCACGATTGTTTCCAAAGAAATGAAAGAAGCATTGCACTCTGCGCGCAATTCGGGGAATACGGCAGTATTAGTTGCCTATGACGGGACTGCAAAGGGAGTGTGCGTGATCGCTGATCAGCCTAAGCAACACAGCGCAGAAGCGATTTCAGATTTGCGGAACCTCGGTTTACGTTCGGTGTTGCTTACCGGCGATAACCGTGCGACAGCTGTCGCGGTAGCCGAACAAGTGGGTATCGACACTGATGAACAGCACGTGATCGCAGGTGTGCTACCAGCAGAGAAGGTACGTATTGTTGCTGATCTACAACAGCGCGGTTATGCCGTGGCAATGGTTGGTGATGGTGTGAATGATGCAGCTGCACTTGCTCAGGCGGATGTCGGTATTGCGATGGGCACGGGAACGGATGTTGCAATGAATGCAAGCGACCTCACCATTGTGAGTGGCGATCTTCGCCTTGTATCTGATGCGATTTTGCTCTCACGAGCCACGCTTCGCACCATCAGTG
The DNA here is from genome assembly GCA_030832455.1 of Acidimicrobiales bacterium. Lineage (GTDB taxonomy): Bacteria > Actinomycetota > Acidimicrobiia > Acidimicrobiales > Ilumatobacteraceae > UBA3006. The sequence continues at coordinate 36,039 of JAURJB010000002.1, read as the reverse complement.
CAAATGTATTTTGGGCATTTGCTTACAACGCTGCTGCAATACCGTTAGCCGCACTCGGATATATGAATCCAATGTGGGCAGGTTTGGCAATGGCGTTTTCAAGTGTGTTTGTTGTTAGCAATTCACTTCGTTTGCGCACCGCAAAACTTACGCCGCACACTGCATTCGTTCACGCAACTCGGTAATTGCTTTACGTCGCCATGTGCGAACTGTTCGCACGCATACTCCTGCCTCTGCAGCGATTTCTTCCATGGTTTCACCGCTGCTTAAGCGCATAATGAGTTGGAGAGGGGATCCGTGAAGTCCATGCTTCACCGCCTTTTCGATGAGTTCACTGAGTTCGCAATGAGCATCGGGCTCTTGTTCAGGGATTGCGATGCGTTCAGTCGCGTCATCAACCCACTGCTCAACCTCAACACGCTTTAGTCGTGATCCGCGGACAAATGCAAAGTATTCGGTATCACGCACAAGGTTTGCTGCAACCTTTGCTGGTCTGCGGTCGACAGGATATGTGCGGATCAAAATCCAGGCTTGACCGATCGTTTCATTGAGCGCTTCATTAAATCCTCCAGATGCCAGTTGCCCTCGGCGCCCAGCAATGGCAATGAGTGGTGGGAGTATGCGCTGCAGCACAATGCGGGCGGCAAGTTCGTCTGAAGCCGCACGTTGCACCAATGAAAACAGAACGGCGTCACCTGCTTGATTGCGAGGTTCGAGGCCGTAGCCCGAGCGGACGAGTACTTCATCAAGATGATGGACTTGTCCTCCTGGCAACGCCCAGCGATTTACGGCTCGTAGGGTGCGGGGCTTGGCTGAAATGGAGTCCCATTCGGTTACGAGTTTGCGAACGAGTGGTGTTGTGCCGATGGGATGGGTGATCGTTGGTCCTGTTGTGGTCATGACCAGCATCATTCGGATCGAAGTCACCGCGGTTCTCGCCGGTTACATCACCTAAAACCTCACCGCGTCGACAAACCCTGTCAATATGAGTTAATGCGCATTGTTTTGCCTTCTGGAACTCCTGCCGAGATTGATACATCGGTGCAACAACCCGCAATGGGCCTGGTGATTGCTCCCGATATTTTTGGTTTACGCCCATTGTTCGACGATCTGGTTGCGCGTCTGGCAGAACAGTGGAAGATGGCAGTCATTGCTGTTGAGCCGTTTCCCGGACGCTCACTTTCTACAGATGTGAATGAACGCTTTTCAGCAATGGTGTCACTTGATGATGATATTCATTTGCGCGACCTCACCGAAGCCGCAGATGCACTTGGGGTTGACAGGGTGGGGTTAATGGGTTTTTGTATGGGAGGTATGTATTGCTTCAAGTCGGCACGAAGTGATCGGTTTTCAAAAATCGCTTCGTTCTACGGAATGATTCATGTTCCTGAAGGCTGGGCAAGCAGTTCGCAAGGCGAACCATTGCCGTACCTATACGTAGGCCATCCTGAACGTGTCCTTGCAATCATTGGCGCTCAAGATCCCTATACGCCGCCCGATCACGTGAGAGAACTTTTTGAAAGTGGAGTGACGGTGTGTGAATACCCGAGTGCAGTTCACGGTTTTGCACATGATGCTTCTCGGCCCGCGCATCGCGAGCACGATGCACAAGATGCATTTGCTCGCACCTACGAATGGCTGCTGGCAGATTAATTAGCTTGCGCGAATCTCCATTCGATCGCGCATCAAAATCTTGTAGCGACGATCATGTTGCTCAAGCCAACCCAGACGGATGAAGCTTGCGATTGCTTTATTCACGCGTTCGCGTGATGCTCCAACCATTCCGGCCAGCTCTTCTTGGGTAACAGGCAAAACAAATTCATCGTTACCGCTTGATAGTTCGAGCAGGCGTTTGGCAGTGCGACCCGTGACATCAAGAAAGACGCTGTCTGCAAGTACCTCATCCATGGTGCGAAGTCGATTTGCGAGAAGTTTGATGACACCCCACAGCATCGCTGGATGAGCATGCATCTGTTCAAGTACCGGAGCGTATGGAATGCGCAGTACCGAGCTTGGTTCAATTGCACGTGCCATCGCACTGCGAGGGCCCTCATCAAGCATTCCAAGTTCGCCAAACAAGTCGCCCGACTCCATGAGGGCGAGCATGCTTTCACGGCTGTCGAGGGGCTTATTGCCAATTGCAATAGCGACTCGGCCAGAGAGCACAACGAACAGGGAATCGGGAACGTCGCCTTCATTAAACAAAACATCGCCGCGTTGCATCTGTTGTGTCACAGCATGCTGTGTGATTAATGCAAGTGCACTGGCGGGGGTTGCTGCAAAAAAGGCTGTATCAGTTAAAAGTTCTTCGTGTGTCATGCGAACTATGACGGTACTACCCTAAATGAACGTGACAACCGCGCCCACTGAAAATGTTTGGACAATCGTGGTTGCGGCTGGTTCTGGCGCTCGATTTGGCGGTCCAAAGCAGTTTTCAATGTTGGGAGATAGACGAGTATTGGATTGGTCGACCGAAACCGCTCATGGTGTGAGTGCTGGTGTGGTGGTCGTGTTACCTGCAAGCGACGCAGAGCGGGAGGGCGGAGTTGTCGGAGGTGACACACGCAGCGAATCGGTACGCCGAGGACTTGCGGCCGTCCCGGCAGATGCAACCATTATTTGTGTCCATGATGCCGCACGCCCATTTGCAAGCGCCCATCTATATCGCGAAGTTATTGCACAGGTGCATCGTGGTGCAGATGGTGCGGTTCCTGCATTGGCGGTGACCGACACCATTAAACAGGTAAACGCATTGAATGTTGTGGTGACCACACCTGATCGCTCAACGCTTGTAGCAGTGCAAACTCCGCAAGCGTTTAATGCCAATGTGCTTCGCGCTGCACATGCATCATCGCCCGAGGGAACAGATGATGCGACACTGGTTGAGCAGTTAGGCAAGCAGGTGGTTGTTGTTGCGGGTGAAATAATGAATCGCAAACTCACAACTCCAGAAGATCTTGAGTGGGCCCGTGCAATGACGCGCACGGAGTCATAGGAGGGTGTGATGACAATTCGGACTCGAGTAGGTCAAAGCTTTGACATACACCGTTTTGTTGAAGGACCAAGTGACCGGGTGCTCGTGTTGGGTGGCGTGCCGTTTCCTGATGAACGACCATTGGCAGGGCACAGCGATGCAGACGTTATTGCGCATGCGGTAGCCGATGCATTACTTGGGGCAGCTGCATTGGGTGACATCGGAATGCATTTTCCTGACACAGATCCACAATGGGAGGGAGCACATTCGTTGATGCTTCTTGAACACGTTGCGTCAATGGTTCGCGGCGCAGGATTTGAGATAGGCAATGTCGATTGCAGCGTTGTGTGCGAGCGCCCAAAAATTGCTCCACATCGAGAAGCGATGCAAAAACTGTTGTCTGATGCAGCGGGAGCGCCAGTGACGGTAAAAGGTCGACGAGCCGAAGGCCTTGGTGCGATTGGTCGAGAAGAAGGAATTGCTTGCTGGGCAGTTGCAATCATTGGAAGGACGTAGGCATGAAACCAAGAGGAACAGGAAGTGGACGAGGTCCATCACGTGGAGCACCACGAGGAACAAAAAAGCATCGTGGAGGTAAACCCGCGTCACGTGAGCATGATGGACCTCGCGCACCTCGGCCCGACAAGCACAGTCTTGGTGGATCTCAAGTAGAAGGTCGCCAAGCAGTGCGCGAATTGCTTATTGCGCGGAAGCGAAAAGCATTTGAGGTTCTGATCTCAAACGATCTTGATAAGAATGACATCATTGATGACATCATCGAGTTGGCAAATGACCAGCGAGTTCCTGTTCGTTATGTTCCGCGTAAAGAAATCGAACGTGAAGCACGAAGCGAGGCTCCTCAGGGAATCATCGCCACCGCTGCCGGTATTCCTGAAGTGGAAATCGGTGACATTCTGAAAAATGCAACTCCTGCGCGAAAGCCATTCTTTGTGGCGATTGACGGTGTAACTGATCCAGGCAACTTGGGTGCCATTTTGCGCTCCTGTGATGGTGCCGGTGTTGATGCGGTTGTACTCCCACGACATCGTGCGGTACACATCACACCAACTGCCGCGAAGTCAGCCGCAGGTGCCGCTGAGTATGTTCCGATGTGCATCGTTGGTGGCCTGCCAACTGCACTGAAGCAATTGAAAGATGCTGGAGTGTGGATTATCGGGTTACATGATGCAGCCGACAAAAATATTTTTGAGATGGGTTCGCTTGCAAGCGAGCCGGTATGTCTGGTCCTTGGTGCTGAAGGACCAGGATTATCTCGTTTGGTCCGCGAACGATGTGACCTTTTGGTCAGTATTCCGATGTTGGGAGCGTTGTCATCGCTGAATGTTTCTGCCGCTGCGGCGCTTGCCACATATGAGGTCGTACGAGCGCGGACTGGGAAATAGCCAAACGCCCGTATCATTGAGTCGCTCAATGAATACGCCGGGTTAGCTCAGGGGCAGAGCAACCGCCTTGTAAGCGGTAGGTCGTGGGTTCAATTCCCACACCCGGCTCTGAAAATTGCCCATGACTCGCTCGGAGCACCCGAGAGGGGTACGGTAAATGTATGAGTCAAAACGCACGTCGCCCCCGTCGTGGGCCTTCTTCAAGTGGCGCAAGCCTTAATTCAACGATGTCAATCGTTGTTGCCGCGGTAGCAGTGCTGCTCGGCTTCCTGATTTTGCGAGATATCGGTGGTGGCGATTCGGGTTCATTAAGTACCCCCTCAGACGAGGCGCCAACGGAGACGATTGCTACCGATACCGCTCCAGCCGAAACTGTTACTCCGACAACATTGCAACTCACTGCATTTAAGGTGCAAGTTGCAAATGCATCAAAGGTTTCGGGAAGTGCTGGAGAATTGACGACGCAACTTCAAGGTCGTGGGTTTATTGTGCAGCCTGCAGTGAACTCAAGTGAAATTACACCAAAGCAAACTGCAACAGTGGTGTATTTCATCGCGGGTAGCGAAGACGCTGCAGCGCTCATCGCTACAACGCTGGGCGGGGTAGCAACAGCAGCCATGCCTGATCCGATCCCAACCGAATCCGGTGCGGTTGGAGAAGCAACGGTCCTGATTATGTTGGGAACCGATATCGCTGGCAAACCACTTCCTGCTGGGTGATTTAGTTTGCAAATTTTTTGAGCAGCATCGCTGCGGCACGTTCAATACTGGTGAAGGTCTGATTGAGTGCTGCCTCTTCACCAAAGCTTTCCACCAAGCTGATGATTTCAAGCCGTATTCGTTGCTCTGGTTGCGCGTCTCCGCAAATCGCCGCAACGGGTTTTCCAGCGCGAATGGCAAGTTGCTGCACACCCCCCACCACTTTTCCATCAAAACTTTCCTCGTCAACAAAGCCTTCACCGGTAATCACGACATCACATGTGTTGATCAGTTCATGAAGACCAACTTCATCGGCGACAAGATCAAATCCAGGAACCAGTTTTGCTCCGAGGGCGGCGAGTCCACCTGCAAGACCACCTGCAGCTCCAGCGCCTTCCAGATCTGAAACGTCAACTCCGAACTCATCGCGATAGGTCTGAACGAGTGCATGTAGTCGTGCAGTCAGAAAATCGATCTGTGCAGGCGATGCCCCTTTTTGTGCACCGAAGAGCCTCGCTGCATCGGTAAATCTGGTCCGCACGTCACAGGCAACGAAAAACTCCACGCCATGAAGTCGAGCAGGAGAGCGAATTGCTCTCACGGCGCCGAGGCCGCCATCGACTGTTGCCGATCCGCCAACACACACAATGATGCGCTTTGCGCCGTCATTGAGCGCGGTGTCGATCAGTTCACCAGTCCCAATAGTGGACGCCGCGATGACATCGTTTTTTGCTTTTCCACCGACAAGGGACAGTCCTGATGCGCGGGCCATTTCGATTACAGCAACATCGCGCGACAGACGCCATTGTGCATCAACTGGCTTGCCTAGAGGGTCGGTGACACGACTGGTGCGATTTGGTCCACCGAGCACGTCGAGAGTGCCCTCTCCACCATCTGCGATGGGTACTTCAATGCACTCGTGTCCAGTTTCCCAACACGCATGTCCGATTGCGGCAGCAACTTGTGATGCGGTCGCGGTACCTCGAAATTTGTCAACCGCGGCAAGCACACGCATGCCCTAAAGGTTAGGTTGCTCGGCGTAACATACACATGATGTATCTGCGAGGAAGACTCCAATGGTCACTTCTCGCTATTTCACTGATTAGTGGTTTGTTGGCAGTGTTGCTCTCGCGTCAAAGTGGTACGGAATCAGAACCTGCCGTCACCACAATTGAGTCGACTGTTCCCGCATCATCCACAACGGTGTACACCGAACCTGTGTATTACACCGTGATGCCAGGAGACTCAATTTTTGCAATCTCGGAACGATTCGGGTTGAACATGGCCGAGTTAATGGCATTGAACAACATCACCGATCCCAATCGAGTGAATGCTGGTCAAGTGTTACAACTGCCTGCTGCAAGTGGATTCATTCCTGTAGCAGCACCGACAACAATGTTGCCGTAGATAATTACTGCTGAGTTGCGCGATAACGAGCTGCAATGTGCGCGACATCGTTCATGATGCGTGCGATGTCAAAGTCTTTCGGCGTATAAATCGCGGCGACACCTGCAGCGAGTAATCCTGCGCGGTCAGATTCGGGAATAATTCCACCAAGAATGACCGGCGCACTGACGCCTTCTTTGGCGAGTAGAGCAATGACGTCGGGAACAAGTTGAAGATGTGAACCCGAAAGAATTGACAGGCCGATGACATCGGGATCTTCGTCGCGCGCTGATGCTGCAATTTGTGCGGGAGTGAGGCGGATACCTGAATAGACCACCTCCATTCCCGAGTCGCGAGCCGCGACAGCAATTTGCTCTGCACCGCTTGAGTGTCCGTCAAGTCCAGGTTTTGCGACAAGAAATTTTGGGGGACCGCCAGGAATCGTGCGCACGAATTGGGCAACATCAGCCAACTCGCTGGTTCGCCGACCAGCAGCTGCACCGACACCAGTTGGAGCGCGGTATTCGCCAAAGACTTGGCGTAACACGTCACCCCATTCTCCTGTTGTACCGCCAACCATCGCAAGCTCGATTGATGGCTCCATGAGATTTGCGTCTGATTCGGCTGCAGAGCGGAGCTTTGCAAGGGCGATATCAACTGCTTGTTGATCACGCTGTGATCGCCATGCCACAACGTCATCAACCATTTGCTGTTCAACGCGATGGTCGACAACCAAAATATTGTCTGCTCCATTGAGCGGAGAGTCGGTTGATTCAGTAAATCGATTTACTCCAACAACAACTTGATCGCCTGATTCAATTCGGCGGGCACGTTCTGCCATTGATGAGACGAGTCGACCCTTTAAGGAATCAACTGCTTCGAATGCACCACCAAGATCAAGAATTTCATTCATCTCTTGCCATGCAGCATCACGGAGTTCGGCTGTATGTGACTCAATCACATGTGAACCAGTAAAGATGTCTTCATATTCAAGAAGGTCGGTTTCAAATGCAAGCACCTGTTGCATACGCAACGACCACTGTTGGTCCCATGGCCGTGGCAAACCGAGAGCTTCATTCCATGCTGGGAGTTGAACGCTTCGAGCACGTGCCGATTTGGACAATGTGACGGCAAGCATTTCGAGAACGATTCGCTGGATATTGTTCTCGGGTTGTGCTTCAGTCAGGCCAAGTGAGTTGACTTGGACCCCATAGCGAAAACGCAACGCACGCTCATCGGTGATGCCGTATCGTTCTCGGCCAATGCGCTCCCACAACTCGGTGAACGCACGCATTTTGCATACTTCTTCAATAAATCGAATTCCAGCATTGACAAAGAATGAGATTGAAGAAAACACTTGTGGAAACTGTTCGTCACTGATTTTCCCACTAGCACGAACAGCATCAAGAATGTCAATCGCATTAGCGAGCGAAAATGCAATCTCTTGAACAGGTGTTGCACCAACTTCTTGCAAGTGGTACGAGCAGACATTCATGGGGTTCCACTTCGGAGCATGTTGTGAGCACCACACAATCATGTCGACAATGATCCGACGGGATGCAGTGGGAGGGAAGATGAATGTCCCTCGTGATAGGTACTCCTTTAGAATGTCATTTTGGGTCGTACCACGAAGTTGAGCCGTCACCGCACCTTGTTCCTGCGCGTTTGCCACGTACAGCGCGAGCAGCCAAGCTGCCGGCGCGTTGATCGTCATCGAGGTATTCATCTCTGCTGGTGGAATTCCATCCAGCAGGGTGCGCATGTGTCCTAGGTGTGCAACAGGAACCCCAACCTTGCCAACTTCTCCACGTGCCAATACATGGTCAGGGTCGTAGCCAGTTTGCGTCGGAAGGTCGAAAGCAATCGAAAGCCCGGTTTGACCCTTGGCCAGGTTGGTTCGGTAGAGGGCGTTGGATGCGGCTGCTGTGGAGTGACCCGAGTAGGTCCGCATCAACCAGGGTTCATCTCGGCGATTTGCCATGGGTCAAGGTTACGGGTTGAGGGCCTTGGAAAGGCGACCCAGGTAGTCAGAACGCCGTATCTCGTGTGCTCCAAGTGACTCAAGGTGGGGAGTAAGCCATTGAACATCAAGGAGTGTCATGTTGCTTGTGATCATGATGTCAACAAGGTGCATCAGAGCAACTTTTGATGCATCGCGCGCCAGGTGAAACATTGACTCACCAGCAAACAGACGACCAACACGAACACCATAAAGGCCACCAACGAGTGCGCCTTCTTCGTTAAAGGTTTCAATGCTGTGTGCCCATCCCAGGTTGTGAAGTTCACGGTACGCATCAATGAATGACTCATTGATCCATCCACCGGGCCGCTTGTGTGACGCGCATCCACGCATCACCTGTTCAAAACACGTGTCAATCTTGACGCGGTATTCACGGCTGCTTCGACGCATTGAGCGTGATACGTGCAGCCCATCAAGTGGAATGATTCCGCGCTGCAACGGAGACCACCACGCAATGTCATCTTCACTTCGTGCACGTTGCGAAGTCATAGGAAATATTCCACTCATGTAAGCGTGGATAAGTGTTTCCGGGCGAAGATCTGCTCCACGACCTACAAGGTCGCTTTGTGGCCATTCACTAGGTGAGGGAAATTGCCAACGACAATCTGCAAGTGGTTGCGGAGTGTCGTCCCACATTGTGATTAGTAGCTAAAGAACCCTTGTTTGGTCTTGCGTCCAAGTTTTCCTGCGGCCAATAAATCGCGCAGAGTTTTTGCAGGAACAAAGTTCTCATCTTTGAATTCGGCGTACAGCGCATCAAGAATCGAAACAGAAGTATCCAATCCAACAAGGTCGAGCAAGGCAAATGGGCCCATTGGGAAATTACAACCGCCCTTCATCGCGGTATCAATATCTTCCATGTTGGCCGTACCAGCCTCCAGCATTTTTACTGCGTTATTGAGGTACGGAAAGAGCAACGCATTAACAATGAATCCCGCACGGTCGAGCACCTGCACGGGATCCTTTTTGCACAACGCAACAAATTCATTTGCCCGTTCAATGGTTGAGTCGCTTGCAGTGACTGGGCGAATAACTTCGACGAGTGGCATGACAACTGCGGGATTGAAAAAGTGGATGCCACATACTTTGTCTGGGCGGTTAGTTGCTTGTGCCATCTTGACTACAGCGAGCGTGCTGGTGTTTGTCGCCAGAATGGCGTCGGCTTTGACAATTGCATCTAATTCTTTAAACAGTGCTTGTTTTGGTGCGAGCTCCTCAATAATTGATTCAATAACGAGGTCACATTGAGCAAGATCCTGCAAGGAATCAGTAATTTGAATATGCGACAACACTTCATTGCGTTGCTCAACTGTCATCTTCTCTTTCGCAACCTGCTTATCCAGGTTCTTTTCGATTGTCGTCAGCATTTGTTTTGCGCCATCAAGTGTTCGTGAGCGAACGACTACGTCGACACCTGCACGAGCCACGACTTCGGCAAGACCAGCACCCATGATTCCGGAACCGCACACACCGACAAGTTGAATTTGTTGAGAAGTCATGGATGGAAACCGTACTCATGTTGGGTGGTTGTTTACCAACTGGTAACCCCAGCGATGGCCCACGGTTGCTGGAGGTCACTAGGTTTACTGCAGTGTCTACGTACCCATTCCAGGCTGAAATTGAACACCGCGACCGCCGAATAGAGATGGAGAGAGTCCACAACTTTCGCGACTTAGGGGGGTATCCAACGAGCGACGGTGGCGTGACGAAGTGGCGCACACTGTTTCGCTCGGACGGTCTTCATCGCCTGAGGGGTGACTCGGATATCCAAATTGTTCGAGATCTAAATCTGAAGTCTGTTATCGACCTGCGCACGAAACGAGAACAACGGGAACAAGGGATCTTTCCACTCGAAACGATTGAAGTCGATTTCCACCATGTATCAATCGTTGATGCGACGTGGTCTGATTCTAAGGAAACTCCACAAATTGATGACCCCGTTGAATTCTTGGTGTGGGGTTATCGGGATCTTTTGGCAATTGGGCCAGACAAGTTTGCACTTGCAATACGGATCCTTAGCAATCAAGCAAATGTTCCAGCAGTGTTTCATTGTGCAGCGGGCAAAGATCGCACCGGGGTACTTGCCGCGCTCATTCTGTCGTCAGTTGGAGTAAGCGACGAAATCATTTGCGGCGACTATGGGTTAACAAAGCAAGCAATCGAACGCACGATTATCTGGGCACAGCAACATCATGTTGAGATGGCTAACCGTTGGACCTCAATTAATCCGGTGTATTTGGCTGCAGAACCGCAAGCAATGCAAGTTGTACTGAACGATTTGGTTGCAGGGCATGGCTCAGTGCGGAATTATGTTCGATCATTGGGCGTTACCGAGGAGGAATTGAAAGATCTTTCGCGTCTACTTGTTGAATAAAAGTGGTAACTTCGGCAGTTATGGCACAGCAAATAATTCTTCAAGGTGGTGGAGCGTTCACTGCCAATGATGAATTAGACAGTCGGGTGTTGGCGGAGTATCCGGGTTATGTGGCAGTCCTGCCCACTGCAGAGGCATTTGAAAATCCGGACGAGTTGATTGCTGATTGCCAAGCCTGGGCCAAGAGGTTAGGTGCGACCATAAAGATTTGTGCGGTGTATACACGTGCAGATGCGCGAGAAGAGTCGTTTGCGCAGATTGTTGCTGATGCGGGCTCGGTCTATGTCGTGGGTGATTCACCCATTCATTTACGCTCAACGCTGAAAGACACCGTGGTGTTCTCGGCTGTAGCGAACCATCAATGTGTTGTGGCAAACGCAGGCAGCGCTGCGGCAATGTGTGATCCAATGGTTGATCCACGTGGTGGTGCTTTTGCACTCGGTCTAGGACTCGTTCAAGGAATTGCAGTGATCACAGAATCGGAAAAGTGGAGCGACGATCGTTTACATCGAACGCTTGGTTTAGCTAATACTTCTGTTGCAGAAATTCCAACAGGTGCAGCGCTAATCCGCAATGAACAAAAATGGTCAACTGATGGCACGGTGATTTTGCACGGTCCGTTGCCAACGAACCGTTAACCGATCGCTAATTCTCGATTATTTTGACGCTCACAATGGTGAGTGTTTCGAGCGGTGGGACACCGTTGGCGGCAGGATCGGGGTTGGCAGCAGCGTTCAACGCGGGAACGGTGGTGTCAAGACCATCAGTTACCTGCCCAAACAGTGTGTAACTCGGTGGCAGAGTTACGCCTTGTTCGCCGGTGATGATGAAAAACTGACTGCCGTTGGTGTCTGGCCCTGAATTCGCCATTGCGATGGATCCAATGACGTATTCGCCTTCCTGAGGAAGTTCATCGGCAAATGAGTAACCGGGTCCGCCGCTTCCCGTTGCTGTGGGGTCACCGCACTGCACAACAAATTCAGGGATTGCCCGGTGGCATTGTGTGTTATCGAAGTATTGATAACGGGCAAGTGTGACAAAGCTGTTGACCGCCAGAGGGGCCGTTTCGGAATTGAGTGCAATGGTGAACTCGCCCTTGTTCGTTGTAACAACGGCTGAATACAACGTGCCATCCTCTAAACAATTTGGTGGCGCATTCTCGAACGATGCTGCGCGCTCACTTGTTCCATCGATGGCAGGACATGGCGTTTCACCGGTGATTGCAGCACCCTCAGTTACTTGATTGGTTTGCGTGCTTGGAGTGGTGTCGGTGGAAGTGACAGCATCGTCTCCTCGTGAGACCCAGATAATAAAGGTGACTCCGACGATGGCCGCGATGACAATGACGAGCCGAGTGATTCGTTTACGTGTGCGGCGACGGTGCTGTTGCTTTGCCAAGTAGTCAAGTCGTTGGCGGCGGTTTTCTTTTTTGCGGTTTCGCTTGTCAGTTCCCATGATTTATACAGGTTACCCGCGCGCCTTGTAGCGTAAAGAGCCTGTGGTAATGATCGTTCAAAAATATGGTGGCACATCAGTAGCCGACCCAGATCGGATGCGCAATGTCGCAAAACATATCGCTGCTATGCGTGTCAAAGGGATTGACGTCGTCGCGGTTGTTTCAGCAATGGGCAAAGCGACTGACAATTTGGTTGAACTAGCGCGTCAAGTCTCTAGCAATCCGCAAGGGCGAGAGATGGACATGTTGCTGACTACCGGTGAGCGGATTTCAATGTCACTGTTGTGTATGGCGCTGCATGACGTGGGTTGCGACGCAATGAGCTTTACGGGCAGCCAAGTGGGAATCATCACTGATACATCGCACACGAAGGCAAAGATTCTTGAGATTAAGGGTGATCGAGTACGCGAAGCGTTAGCAGCAGGAAAAGTTGCGGTGGTCGCTGGTTTTCAAGGAGTCAGCACCGAACGCGAAATCACCACGCTTGGTCGAGGCGGCAGCGATACGACTGCAGTTGCGCTAGCAGCAGCACTCAAGGCAGATGCATGCGAGATTTACACCGATGTAACGGGTGTGTTTAGTGCCGACCCACGTCTTGTTCCGCAGGCTCGCAAACTTGCTGTGTTGAGTTTTGATGAAATGCTGGAAATGGCAGGTGCAGGAAGCAAGGTTCTTGCATTACGTTCGGTTGAATTTGCACGTAACCACAATGTGCCAATTCATGTTCGGTCAAGTTTTACGTGGGAAGAAGGCACGTGGGTACGGGGTGTAGATGAGGAGAGGAAACGAAAGATGGAAGAACCAATTATTTCTGGAGTAGTGCACGATGTTGGCGAGGCAAAGATGACCTTGCTCGGCGTGCCTGACCGCCCAGGAGTGTCTGCATTGTTGTTTGAGTCACTTGCTGCAGCAAATGTCAACGTTGACATGATTGTTCAGAACACATCAATTGATGGAACCACTGATATTTCATTCACATTGCCTGTTGGAGATATCAAGACGGCAGAACCAATCCTGAAAATGGTTGGTGAAGAAGTCGGAGCTACAGGAATTAATGAAGACGACAACATTGTCAAGCTTTCACTTGTTGGTGCAGGAATGAAGTCAAGTCCTGGAATTGCAGCAAAAATGTTCCGTGTACTCGCCGATAACGGAGTCAACATTGAGATGATCTCAACGAGCACCATCAGAATTTCGGTTGTAGTAGATCGTTCGGAGTTGGAAAAAGCAGTTCGTGCACTGCATACCGCGTTTGATCTTGATAGCGGAGAAGATTATTCCGCTCCACTTCCCGACAGGAAGTAGCAACTAAGTTTGTCGGTGCGATGGCACACGACACAAAACCAACCTGGCGCACCCAGTTCACTCCCTGGAAGAGCGCCGGCAATCGCAGCGAAGCGAGCAGTAACGCCGATGAAGTCGTCCGACAAACGGGTTGGGTGTTTAATAACGAAACCGGTTCAAAACTGACACTTGCCGAGTTCGTGCAAACCGGTGATGCGGAAGTACGTCGGTATATGAAGCAGTTTGGCTTTGGTCCCGATGTCCTCGCGAATAAGACGTTGCTCGAAATCGGTAGCGGAATTGGCAGAATGACCTCCGCATTTACAAAGCAGTGTTTTTCTGTTATTGCCGCCGATGTTGATGCAGCCTTCTTGGAACGTTGCCATGAAACCGTTGGCCGTCACGGAGACATCGCAAAACTTCGTAAGTGTCATGTCGTTGATGGTCGATCACTGCAGCTGCCCGACAGCTGTGTTGATATTGCGTTTTCGTACATCACCTTGCAACACTGCGAAAAAACCGATGCGCTCTCCCTGACGACCGAAGCAATGCGTGTAACCCGAAGCGGTGGAACCGTGTTGCTGAACTATCGAACGTGGGTTCCCGCCGATGCTTTGCTGCTTCCACTCGGGGTTGCTATGCGCAAGTTGTGGTTGCTTCCTGTTATCGGAAAGCGTTTTGCTGTCACACGGTGGTCAACACGTCTTGGATGGCAAGCAAATCGACTTAACCCCGATGACGTGCTTGCCTATGTTGCACAGCATGCACCACAAGGAAAACGCTTAACGAATATTGTCGTACACCATTCATCTAAACAGGCACGAACAGTGCGCACGTCAGGAGTGCTGGTAAAACCGATGAAACGAGTGAACAAAAGCCATTGGTGGCTTTCGGCCACGGTTGAAGATCAGTCGCGATGACCGAACACCGTTTGTCGCTTGACAATATTGAAAGGTCAGCCCTCGAAATAGACCCAGTGTTCACGAGGTCACCACAATTTAATTGCGAGCCACTTTCTGCGGCACTTGGTGCCGAAGTGATGTTAAAAGTAGAGACGATTAACCCGATTCGCAGTTTCAAGGGGCGTGGTGCCGACTTTTTCATGCATGAGACCAAAGTTGCACTTGGCGGTCGGCAGTTGGTGTGTGCAACCGCAGGAAACTTTGGACAAGCAATGGCGTACGTGTGCCGGAGTAATCAGCGACCGTTAATTATTTATTGTTCAGTGCATGCAAACCCTCTCAAGGTTGAACGAATGCGGGCTATGGGCGCACAGATTCGTCAGGTGGGTGAGAATTTTGATGCAGCAAAAGAAGCAGCAAAAGCATTCTGCGAAGAAACCGGAGCACACTTTGTTGAGGACGGTCGCGATATTGCGATTTCGGAGGGAGCTGGGTCAATAGCAGTCGAGATGATGGCCCAACCTGATTTCGAAGCAGTGCTCATTCCTCTTGGCAACGGGGCCCTGATTACGGGCATGGCTCGATGGATAAAGCACGTCTCACCAGGCACCCGTGTGATTGGTGTGTCGAGTGCGTTGGCCGACGCCATGTATGCATCATTTACAACAGGATCAATTGTCGAACGCCCATCAGCAGACACGATTGCTGACGGAATTGCGGTTCGCACGCCGGTACCCGAGGCCGTTTTTGATATGCAAGGAATCGTCGATGACGTACTGCTTGTTTCAGAAGATTCATTGAAGAATGCAATGAAAGCCGTGTTTGATCATGCTGGTCTTGTTACCGAACCTGCAGGAGTTGCCGGCATCGCAGCAATCTTGGAACATGAAGCATTGCGCGGTCAGCATGTAGCGACAGTCATTTGTGGGAGCAACATAAATGCGGAGCAAATAAACATGTGGTTGCGTTAGCCTGACACCCATGCATGTAGGAATTGTTGGTGCAACAGGAATGGTTGGAACGGTGATGCGACAGTTGCTTGCCGAGCGAAAATATCCCGTTACATCACTTCGTTTCTTCGCATCTGCTCGTTCTGCTGGTTCGGTAATTGGGTGGAATGGTCAACACATTGTTGTTGAAGATGCAGCAGAAGCCGACCCACATGGTCTTGATGTTGTGCTGTTCTCGGCGGGGGCATCTACTTCTCGTGCACTTGCGGAAAAGTACGCCAACGCTGGAGCGATGGTGATTGATAATTCATCAGCATGGCGAATGAATCCAGATGTTCCGTTGATTGTTTCTGAAGTCAACCCAGAAGATGTTGCACTGGCCAAAAAGCGAATTATTGCCAATCCAAACTGCACAACAATGGCCGCAATGCCTGTGCTTAAACCACTGCACGACGCAGCTTGCCTTGTTCGAATGGTGGCAAGTACGTACCAGGCGGTGAGTGGCGGCGGTGTTTCGGGAGTGAGCGAACTTGATGTTCAGGCAAAGAGCGGTGCACCAACCGCAGAAGCACTGACATATGACGGAAAGTCGGTCAACTTTCCAGAACCAAAGAAGTTCGCACGCACAATTGCTTTCAACGTGTTACCGCTTGCTGGTTCGTTGATGGATGATGGCACGTTGGAAACCGATGAAGAGCAAAAACTACGTAATGAGAGTCGCAAAATCTTGCATATTCCGGACTTAAAGGTTTCGGGAACATGCGTGCGTGTTCCGGTGTTTACTGGGCACTCACTCAGTATCAATGTCGAGTTCGAACGGCCGATCACCGCCGAACAAGCAAATCGGTTGCTGTCGACAGCACCAGGCGTGATTGTTGACGATATTCCAACACCTCTACTAGCGGCAGGGCAAGACCCAAGTTATGTCGGCAGAATTCGCCAGGACTCTTCGGTCGATGGCAATAGGGGTTTGGCGTTGTTTATTTCAAGCGACAACTTGCGCAAAGGTGCTGCATTGAATGCACTGCAAATCGCTGAACTACTGATCAAGTAGTTGATTAATCGTTAAATCCAGCCATCACCAGGCTTGGTCGCTGTAGCCAGTTGTCGTGGGGGTATTGCGCGACTCCATCAATTGCATGAAGGGTGTACGCATGCCGAGGCTTGTCGCTGGTGTTTGGTCCGCTTAAGTGAGGAAGCGTTCCGTTAAGCAGCACTAGTGTTCCACGTTCTGCTTCAAGGGGAACGAGTCCTTCGGTGGGGTATGGAGTTTCGTCAAACACTTCCATGAAACTTGCCGTTCGCTCAGCGTTAACACGCGACCGTGATTTAACGGGAATGTTGTGCCCGCCAGGCAGGGCCCACATACAACCGTTTTCGGTTGTTGCATCATCAATGGCGAACCAAAAACCAACAACTGATTGAGGTTCAGTCCATAAGAACGTGTGATCGGTGTGGCAATTTACTTCGCCACCAATGCGTGGTTGCTTAAAGATGTACATGCTTTGCAACAGTTTTGGTTCGGTCATACCAATTTGCTTGGCAACGGTTGCGAGCTTCTCGGTGTGGCTAAATCTGCTGAACTGTGGGTCAAGGTCATGCATGGCATGGCCGAGCTTGTTCAGGCACAAATGTGCTTCGTCGCGAAGCGTGCCGTGTTCATCAAAGGCGTCTTTTTCAAAGAAGCAACGGATTTTGTCTCCACTCGACAAAAAATATTGATCAGCAGCGTGTTTTGCATTGGAATCAGCTGTGAAAATAGTTGCTTGCTCGGGAGACGGCACATGTTCTTTGGCTAACTGGAGTGCGCGTTCACGGAGTGCTAAACACTCTTCGTCACTTGCAAAATTTGGTAGCACGATGAATCCATCGCGATGGTATTGCTCAAGTTGTTGTGTTGTGAGAATCGAGTTCATGTGGTTCTACTGCTCTGCAGGGTTTTCAAAGTTGGAATGTTCGGGGAATGCGGCGGGTAACAAGACCGTCATCGGTGTTGGTACACCCTCAACTTCAACAAGCAAGTTCGCACCACCGTGCTCCCATAACAGTTGTCTGCATCGACCACATGGCGTGACGTACGTGCCATTTCCCACACACGTCACGGCGATCAAACGTCCACCGCCACCCATGAACAGCTGTCCGATCATTGCGCACTCTGCGCATAGCGTGAGTCCATACGATGCATTTTCGACATTGCACCCAGAAATGATTCGGCCGTTATCTACGAGGGCTGCAGCGCCAACTCGAAACTGTGAATAGGGGACATATGCACGCGTTGCGGCTTCGTTGGCAGCGTTGCGAAGTGCTGCCCAATCAATTGAAGGAGTGGCCATAACGCCACATTAGTTGTGTTGGCGACAACTACTTGCCGCGGGCGCGTTCGACTTCTTCGACTGCTGCCATCACATTTCCGCCAAGTTGGCGAACTCGTTGCACGGTTTCCTTGTGGTCAATGGTGAGCGAACGTTTTTCGTGGACAACTAAGCGCCCGTTAACGATGACTGAGGAGACATCTGCTCGACCAGCAGCCGCAACAATTGCCACATGCGGGTCAAAGATGGGGGTGAGTGATGGCGAATCGGCGTCAAGCACCAAGATGTCTGCAGCCTTGCCAACTTCAAGTGATCCAATGAGGTGATCAACGTGCAATGCCCGTGCGCCGTTGATGGTTGCCATGCGGAGAACATCGAGTGCGGGCATCACTGTTGGATCGTGAGATGTGTTCTTCTGCGCGTATCCAGCAAGTCGCATCGCAAGCCATAAATCCATGTCGTTCCCCGAAGCTGGGCCGTCTGTTCCGAGAGCCACGTTTACCCCTGCTTTATGCAGGTCAATAATGCGCGCTGTTCCACTTGCAAGCTTTTGGTTACTGGCAGGGCAGTGGGTGACCGATGCATGGTGATCGGCAATAAGTTCAATGTCTTCGTCACTGAGGTGCACGCCATGTGCGAGAACCGCATCTGTGAGCAGATCGGTGTCAGCAAGTACCTGAATCGGCGTGCGACCGTGATGACGGTTGGCTACAAGTTTCATTTCGCCAACGGTTTCAGAGGCATGGACATGAATATGAGCACCGTATGTGTGGGCTAATTCGGCAATCCGGCGAAGATGTGAATCACCTAGTAGGTAGGTGCTGTGAGGCGCGAGCCAATTGAGGTGATCATTGTCATCTGACTGTGCTTGTTGCAACCATTGCTCTGACCATTCCATTCGCTGATCAAAAGCCAGTGGCTCTGGACCGTCAGACTCGAGCAAATTCGGCGCAGAGAAAATACGCATGCCACTGCGTTCTGCCACTTGTTGTGCAGCGTCAGGCAGGTAGTACATGTCGAGTGTGGTGGTGATTCCACCGAGGAGTGATTCGAGAGCACCAAGTTCGGTTCCGGCAACTACTGCGTCGTGATTCAAGATGCTGATTTCTGCAGGCATCAAGCGTGCAAGGAAATCTTCCAAGTTCATGTCATCGCCAAGTCCTCGAAACAGTGTCATCCCCAAATGTGCATGTGCATTGACTAGTCCTGGCATCACGATGCCGCCTCGTGCATTAATCACCGTTGTCGCAGTATGTGCAACATCTCCGGTGGCAATATCACGGATGCAACCAGAGTTGTCGACGACAATGGTTGCATCGTCAAAGACGGTGCCATGTTCATCAACGGTGACGACACGGGCATGGGTGATAGCCAAAAGGTCGTTGTTCATGAAAGTTTTCCATTCTGTAGTTGGTCAAATGCAATGAGCACACGACTCAGCAGATCGCCAACTTTTTTAGACGAGTCTTTGCCAACTTGAATGACCTCTTCGCCAGAAAGTTTGTTGCCGCTCAGACCAGATGCAAGGTTGGTGGCAAGTGATAAGGCCAAGACGTTCATATCAAGGTGTCGGGCAGCGATGGTTTCAAGCACGGTTGACATTCCGACCATTTCCGCACCCCATGTTGCGGCCATGGTGATTTCTGCCGGTGTTTCAAAGTGAGGACCGTGCAGTCCGAGGTATACGGCTTCGTTAATGCTGGGCTCAATTGAGCGCACAAGATCGCGCAAGGATGTTGCGTATGCATCGGTGAGATCAACGAATCGCCCAGCGAGTGGTGGTGGTGCATTGTCACCTGTAAGTGGTGAATGTGCAGTGAGGTTGATGTGGTCACGAATAACGACAGGTGTTCCAACTTGCCAGTCGGTGCGCAGACATCCAGCGCCATTTGTCAGGATGACGGTGCGACAACCCAAGTTGTATGCAGTACGAATTCCATGAACAACGGCGTGAACGCCACGCCCTTCGTATAAGTGAGTGCGACCTGTCAGAAGTAAGACGGGAGTTGAACCAACAGTGATGGATTTCAGCGCTCCTCCGTGGCCAAGCGCAGTTGGCTTCTTAAAACCTGGAATTTCGGCGATTTCTAATGTGTGCACTGGGCTGGTTGAGAGTGCCTCGAGCGCGGGGACCGATTCAGCCCATCCCGATCCAAGTACAACGAGGACCTCGTGATGTGCAGGAAAGGTTTTTCGAATAACTGTTGCAGCATGCTCGGCAAGCGCAAAGGCTTCGTGCACCGCGTTTTCCATAACTCAATGCTAGGCAGAGGGTTTCAGGTTTATGTGTCGTCGCCTGTAAAGTCAGAAGCCATGGCTACCACCGTTTTTTCGTCCGTGTCATCGTCAACCCAAGTGCTTGCAGACCTGTTCCCGCGTCATGATTCGCGTAGCAGGGCACTCTTGCAAGACGTAGCTCTCGTTGTTGGCTTCACATTGCTGACAGCAGTAGCCGCACAAATTGAAATTCCATTGGGCTTCACACCAGTTCCATTGACAGGTCAAACATTTGCTGTCTTGCTTTCAGGAGCCGTGCTTGGCATGCGCCGTGGTGCGTTGAGCCAAATGTTGTATTGGTCAGCAGGGCTCATCGGTTTGCCATTTTATTCAGGTGGCACTGGTGGTTGGGAAACGGGAACAGGCGCAACGATGGGGTACCTCGTTGGTTTCGTTGTCGCAGCAGCCGCGATTGGTTACTTGGCAGAGCGCAAGCATGACCGTAACTTTGCAACCTCGCTTCCGGCAATGTTGCTTGGCTCCACCATCATCTATGCCTGTGGCGCGAGTTGGTTGTCAATTCATTTGAATATGCCGCTCGCCAATGGCGAGCAAAATGCAATCAGCCTCGGAGTCGCACCATTTTTGGTTGGCGATTTACTGAAGGCCTTGGTTGCTGCTGGCTGCACCGCTTCGGTGTGGGCTGCAGTGTCGTCAAACAAGTAACGACCTAAAAAGCTGCTACTTTTTCGTTCGCTCTAATTCGTAGAGCACTGCTTCAGAAGATTTCGCAACCCACAGCCCTGCACCGGCTTGGACAAAGTATTTCGACAAACGATTGCGGTACCAATCTCCCGTACGCGCATGAATATCAAGATCTGTTGCCACTTTGTCGACAACGTGACGGAGATCAGATTTTGTAGGAACTTCGAGATACAGAACATGGCGTGTGGCCTTGGCTAAATTGCGAATCGCCGCTTCTGCCTGTTTGTCTCCTAGGTATTGCAGCACGCCATGACACACCACTAAATCAAATTTGGTGCTGGGTGCCCAGGTGCCAATGTCGTGTTGCTCGTGTCCATACTTTTCGCAAGCGTGCTCACTGATATCGGTGGACAATCGCTTAACTTTTGGATAATTCTCGGCGTACCAATCACGCCAGTAGCCAAGACCTGCACCAACATCAAGCACTGATCGAACGGGCACATCCCACCACGCACACATGCTGTGCACTGAATTGGCGAGCAGTGCAACTTTCTTGCGACTGTGCACCGGGGTGCTTGAGTAGAACCGTTTGTAATACGAGGCATCAAATTGCTTCCGTGGCATGCATCTTGTGTAGCAGGTAGTGGCGTGGGCGTTACGATCATTGCCAGCGCAAACCCGCGCTCATTGGAGGTATCCCGTGTCGTTGTATTCACAGAAGATCAATCCGCTCATTGGCTCAGGAGATGTGCTGGGAGCACAGCAGGGCAAAGTCACGCTGCTCGTCAATGTGGCCTCTAAGTGTGGCCTCACGCCTCAGTACAGCGCATTACAGCAAGTCCATAACGACCTTGCAGACAAGGGTTTTTCGGTCGTGGGTGTGCCGTGTAATCAGTTCCTTGGACAAGAGCCTGGAACAGCAGAAGAGATCCAAGAGTTTTGCTCAACTTCGTTCAATGTGACGTTCCCATTGACGGAAAAGGTTGATGTCAACGGAGATGCCCGCCACGGACTGTTCGCCTCGCTTGCAGATGTCAAAGATGCCGAAGGTTACAGCGGTGACGTGCGATGGAATTTTGAAAAATTCGTTCTTGATCGCCAGGGGAATGTTGTTGCCAGGTTTCATCCTCAGGTAGCACCTGATGCGCCAGAGGTCCTCGCGGCAATTAATTCGGCGCTTGGCTGAAATCTTCGAAAGGTACGTTCATGACTTCACGCACGGTCACTGTCGCAGCAATCCAAATGTCGATGGCTGTCGATGTTGCAACCAATGTTGCTACCGCTGAACGATTAGTTCGTGCAGCCGCAGTATCAGGAGCACAAGTAATTCTTATCCCCGAGCTGTTTGAGGGGCATTACTTCTGCAAAGACCAACTTGCAAGCGAGTTGGCTCGCGCGTTACCGATTGAGGGGCATCCAACAATCGAACACTTTATGAAACTTGCACAAGAACTTGGTGTTGTGCTGCCGATCAGCGTGTACGAACGAGCAAACAACACATTGTTCAATACCGTTGCAATGATTGATGCAGATGGATCGATGCTTGGCATTTATCGCAAGAGCCATATTCCTGATGGACCTGGTTATACCGAGAAGTACTACTTCAGCCCAGGCGACACTGGCTTTCAGGTTTGGAATACCCGATTTGGAAATATTGGCGTAGGTATTTGCTGGGATCAATGGTTCCCTGAAGCTGCGCGAGCAATGGCATTGATGGGCGCAGAATTGTTGTTGTACCCAACAGCAATCGGCAGCGAACCTCCGAATCCAACATGGGATTCATCCATGCATTGGCAACGCGTGATGCAAGGTCATGCAGGTGCAAACCTGATGCCTGTCATTGCCGCCAACCGAACAGGTCGCGAAGTTGGAGTGAATAACGAGATCACGTTCTATGGGTCATCATTTATCGCCGATGCAACGGGTGCAAAAATTGCAGAGGCAGATCGAGAAGAAGAAACCGTGTTAACTGCAACGTTCGACTTGGACGCTGTTCGCGCGATGCGCCTTGGCTGGGGAGTATTTCGCGATCGCCGACCAGAGTTATACATTCCGCTGATCACCCTTGATGGAGATGAGTTATCGTGAAAATGCCGGGCGAATTCGCCCATCATGAGCGAACCGTAATGTGCTGGCCGTCGCGACACGACTTATACCGCGACCACATGGGTGATGCCCGTTTAGCCCATGCAGCAGTGGCCAAAACGATCTCGGGGTTTGAGCCCATCACCATGATTGCTAACGCACAAGACGCTGACCGAGCACGGCTGTTGTGTGGTGACAACGTAGAAGTTGTCGAACTGCCACTTGATGACTCATGGTTCCGAGATACCGGTCCGATCTATGTCTTTGATGGTGACAAGCGCATCGCTGGTAATTGGCTGTTTAACGGGTGGGGCAACAAGTTTGTTCCTTACGACAAAGACGCTGCTCTTGCTCGATCATTTGCAGAGTTAATGGGTCACGAAATTCGCAACATCGACATGGTGTTTGAAGGCGGTTCAATCACAGTTGACGGGACGGGACTTCTTGCAACAACAGAACAATGTTTGTTGAATCCCAATCGCAATCCACAACTCACGCGTGAAGATATTGCGTCAACGATGAAGCACGAGCTCGGAGCTACAGATGTGATCTGGCTTCCGCATGGGCTTTCGTTAGACGAAGATACCGACGGACATGTGGACAACGTCGCCTGCTTCACTGCTCCGCGGACACTCGTGTTGCAGGGTTGCGACGATACTTCGGTAAGTGACCATGAGCGACTGAGGGAAAATCGTCGTGTTGCCGAAATGTTTGACATCACGATTCGTGAGGTTCCTGTCTTGCCGCGAATCGAAGTGCATGGAGTGACGGTGCAGGTTCCGTATCTCAATTTTTTTCTTGTCAATGGTGCTGTCATTGTTCCCGTGTGTGGGCACGCCGCAGACGACGACATGCTTGCGCTCATTGCAGAATTTATTCCTGATCGACAAGTAGTTGGTTTAGATGTCGGTGCAATTTTGGCGTTTGGCGGTGGAGGAATTCACTGCATTACGCAGCAGATTCCAGCGCATCAGTAACTGATCAAACGGGCGCGTCCATGTGGCGCAGCGGCAACTGCTGGTCTGGCAAGTTGTCCCACATGTCTGCAAGCATGCTTTCGCGCATCGCTCGTGCTTGTGGATCACTCCACAGATTGACATGTTGAAGCGGGTCGTGCGTGAGGTCGTAGAGCTCACCGTCACCTGCTTCATTCATCGAACCGGGCAATGCTGCAGTGCAGACCCAATTATCACGACAAATCGTGCGCAGATGAACAATTTTGCCGAACAACACACTGTCCCATTCGGTGAGTACGCGTTCATGCCCAAGTGTTTCGGCATCGCTATTTGTGTGTGGCAAGCGAGGTGCTTCGACGTAACTGGGTTGTTCAAGTCCGGCAATGTGGGCAAATGTTGCAGCCAGTGAAACCAAACCAACCGGTGCGCTTACTCGCGCAGGTTCAATGTGTGAACTTGGAGCAGGACGCCAGATCAACGGCAATCGCATGAGCGAATCCACGTGATACGGGCCTTTGAACAAAAAGCCAAAATCTCCTTGAAATTCGCCATGATCCGTGGTGTACAGCACATCAAGATCGTTGCCCCAGCCGCGTGATTCGATGGCTTTCATCACTGAGCCAATGGCTTCGTCGATGAGTTCATTTTCAACGTGGGTGAACGCATTCACTTCGCGCACTTGGTCGGCCGTCAATGTTGCTGGTACCCACTTGGCTGGTGCTTCATAGTTGGAGACAAATGTTCCGTCGTACCAACCGCGCCAGTGACGCAGCTTTGCGTCAATCACTTTTTCGCGCTTGTCAGCATCGGCGATATAGCCCTGGGGTAGATCAAGATCTTTCCAGTTCACGCGATGAAGTTCGGATGCTGGTGGGTCCCATGGGTGATGGGGATCGGGAAAGCTCATCCAACAGAACCAGTCTCGGTCATCGGGAAGTGACTGCAACCACGCAATCGTTCGTTGCGCAACCCATTCGGTGTGATACCACTCGCGCGGAATGGGGTTGACTTTTACTTGTGGTGCACCAGTGTCGCCGCCGCCTTCAGCATTTACCTGAAGTTCGCGGTCAAGCACGTTGTAATAGCCACCAATGGTCTCGGGATGCTCAGAACGAATCCACTGCGAATAATGCAATTGCCCTGCGGCACCATGTGTTGCAAGTTCCATATGGTCGAAACCGCGATGAGGGTCTCGTGGATTGTCGGTGTTGATGAGTTCTGCACCGAGCCGGTTTTCGGTAAAGCGCAAAAACGGATCTAGCAGTGGCTCGAAGTGCGCTTTGCCGATGAGTGCAGTTGCATATCCTGCATGTCGTAAATCTGCAGCAATACTTGGTGCATCTTCGGGCAGTGGCACGCCGTTCATCCACACACCGTGCGTGCTTACGTGTTGACCCGTGAGCATGGTGCTACGAGAGGGCATGCACACCACGTTTTGTGGATGTGCCCGATCGAATGTGATTCCGGCTCGACTGAGTGCGTCAATTACTGGAGTGCGTGCGATGGTGCCGCCGTTGCAGCCGAGTGCGTCATAGCGTTGCTGGTCAGTAGTAATAAACAGAATCTTGCGGCCCATTATTTACCTTCGAACATTTCTTTGACTTTCGCGATACCTATTGAAGCCGCACCTGCAATGGGAAGCGCGAGTACTTCTGGTTCCATGTCGGTTGAGTACATCAGTAAACAGCGGTCGGGTCCGTCTGCAATTACATCAACAGTTCCTAAATGGAATGTGATGAATGGATTATTGACAATTTTGTATTGAAATCGGCGCAAATCATGATCAAGGGTGATGATGTCCTCTTCGAAAGTGATGCCACCCGCAAGTGTGATCCAGCGTTTGTTTCCCTCAACGCGGGTGCTGGTGATGGGAAACCATTCGTGGAGTTTCTCTGGTTGACCTACGAAAGCCCATACCGTGGCGGCGCTGCACGCAATGAAGTCGCTACGGCGTATGGATCCCATGGGTAAAAACTAATGGGCGGCTTTGTGTAATGCCGAACTCAAACCAATTGCCAGTGCTCAACGTTTGGAGGTTGTGCAAAAAACCCACCGATCATTGATCTCCACTGAACAAATAAGTCGCTTTCCCGAAAACCAATGGTGTGATCTTCAAGAGTTTGCCAGTTGATGTGAAAGGTGTAGGTGTTTGATTGCTCAATTCCTTTGTGCAGTTGGAAGTCAATGAATCCCTTTGCTTGCGGGAGTATTTCCTGTGACGCAGATTTCACGGCGATTTCAAAGGATGCATGGTGCTCGGGCAGTACTTCGACAAATGCAATTTCAAGAATCATGCTTTGAGTGTAAGGAGCACACGCAACAGTTACGAACCAAGCCGCCAATCAATGGTGTGTTGACCATGAGCAGACAACGCGGTGTTGGTGTGCGAGAACGGGCGAGAACCAAAGAAGCCGCGATATGCCGAAAGCGGAGATGGGTGTGCTGAAACAATCACGGTATGCCGACTGTTGATGAGCGGTAGTTTGCGTTGTGCGTGCGCTCCCCATAACACGAAGACCGTGTGCATATCGCGAGAACCCAAGTAATGGATGATCGCATCGGTGAATTGTTCCCAGCCGTGTCCGGCGTGTGATCCAGGCTGCCCTTCGCGCACCGTGAGCGTGGTGTTCAAAAGCAAGACACCTTGCGTAGCCCATGCTTCAAGACACCCATGTTCTGGAATTGCTGTGTTGGTATCAGTGTGGAGTTCAACAAAAATGTTGCGCAGCGATGGAGGGATTGCAACTCCGCGTTGCACCGAAAAACTGAGACCATGTGCTTGGTTAAAGCCGTGATATGGATCTTGTCCGACAATCACCACCTTCACGTTTTCTGGCGCGGTGAGTTCTAGTGCGGTAAACACCTCGTCATGTGCTGGAAAGATGTTGAAGTGCTGTCGTTCGTGTTGCAGGAACTCTGTGAGCGAAGCAAAGTAGGGCAGATCACGCTCGTGACCGACAACACCGCGCCATGAAAGTGGAATCTTCATCCGCCAAACATTCGATATATGCGTTCAAGCGGCCCAGTCCCGTATCTTTTGCTCCACCAAGCAGCTGCGGGAATGATCACAGCATAAAAACCCACGCTAAAGAGAAGTGCGGTGTTAAGACCTGTCGGTCGGATCCAGTGCATCCAATTAACAACAAAGTTGAAGACCAGCACATGCATGACATAAATTGAAAGTGACGTTCGTCCTGCGCGGGCAAGATGGTTGACGAAAGCCGACTCCGTTTTCTTCTCTGAGATCCAGCTGATTGCACATAACGCAAGAACTGCAGTCGCAAGCGCAGAAGCAACATGAAGTAATCCATGTTCATGATTGTTGGTTGACAAGATGCGGCGAAGAACAACATCGGTTGATGTGATGGGGAACTCTGGGTATGCGTAGGTACGGATCACATAGACAGCAAGTAAGGCCGCCCCGGCCCACTTCGCAATCTGAAGTCGAGATACATGAAAAACCTCGTAGGAGCGGCCGATCACGATACCGAAACAGAAAAATGTGATCCATGGAAACACTGGGTGTGTGTAGTCAACGAACACTCGGATCAACAGGTTGCGCGGTGTGTTTGGCGATGGGCTCAGCCATCTAGTGGGGTTGCCATTGACGAACTCGAATGCCCTCCACGCAGCAAGCGAAGTAGACACCACAACTGATCCGATGGACAATGCGATAAGTCGACGGGTGGACCACAGGGCAATTAGACCACCAATCATGAAGTATGCGCCGTAATAAAAAATGATGGTTCCTGGCCAAATCCATTGCAGCCCAGAGCCCAAGACAAAGAGGAACACTCCTCGTCGAGCAAGTTGAACCCGCACCTGCCCGGTGCTGTCAATAGTCCCTGAAGACATGGTTCGGCGAAGGAACAGGCTCGTACCGATTCCGGCAACGAGAACAAATGTTGCGGCAAATCGTGTGGAAAGAATTCCTGTGAGTGGGTTAAAGACTCGCTCGGCAAGCGACGGGTTCTCCGGAAAAAATGCCGTCGACTTGTTGAGATACGCGTGATAGTTCATGACCACTACGCCAAAGATTGCGATTGCCCGAGTGACATCTAGTCCGACGTGACGGACACTGCGAGATTGATCTGCAGTTACATCCACGTGATGTTGTCGGGGAAAACGCGGGTCATGGCTTGCTGAACATCAATCGCGTCACCAACGCGTGGAACCAGATCTCCATCAGGGATAAACAGCATGCTCGAGTGCATGTATGGATGCTCAACAAGTTGTAGTCGCTGTTGTGCAAAATGAAACGGGCTACCGACTTGGGGTATCTCGTACACACCATGTGCTGTGCCAGCACCTACGACAACAATGTGCCCATTGCCGTTTAATGGCGCCGATCGGTAACCGGCTGTTCCGCCCTCGACTCGATGCAGGTCGAGCACTTCGGTTGATAAGCGAATCATTGATTTGTCGCCAAGCCACAATGCGGTGCCGATGCGCGAAACAAACTGTCGCTGTGGAAACTGTGTTCGCAATGTCGACATCTGTGCACCAGTGAGATGGCTGACAAAAATCGGTAGCGAGTCATGCAGCAATTCCATCCAACACGAGACTTCACCGCTTCGATCTTCGCCAGATGGGCTCAGTGGTGGGTGAATTGACCAGCCAACGATGTTGAGCGAAGCCTGAGCGCATGCATGTTTGATT
The DNA here is from genome assembly GCA_030832455.1 of Acidimicrobiales bacterium. Taxonomy (GTDB): domain Bacteria; phylum Actinomycetota; class Acidimicrobiia; order Acidimicrobiales; family Ilumatobacteraceae; genus UBA3006. The sequence goes on along the minus strand of JAURJB010000002.1, from coordinate 7,658 downwards.
GTCGCAAGCTCTGTCGCTGGTGCTCCAAATCGTTGCATGGTGGATTGCAACTTGACGACAACATTGCCGCGCCATCCGTGCTTGTTCAGTGTTGCGACGTGTGCTTGGGAGCCAACGGTGAGAATTGCGTGTGGCGAAAGTGTGTTGGGTATGGAATCGCCAACGGGAGTGAGTACGACAGGAGTAAGCGTTGTTGGCACATCTGTTGCCTCAAACACCGTTCCCACTGCAACATGATCAGAGATCGTGCCAGCCTGCTCAAGAAGGATGGGTCTGCCGAAGCCATAGCCATTGCCCTTGACAACGGGCAGGGTAGCCCCGTGCTCGCCAGCCGTGGTGCGGACATGATCTAGCCATGCCTGGCGATCGACTGTGAGGCGCAACGTCATTGAATATGACGGTATCTGAAGGATTTACGGCAACGAGGGCTCTCGATCTCAAAAGCCGACTTGTTAAGTCAACAATTGCCCTTTAGGCTTTGGGCATGTCGAAGTTCTTTAGTTTTCCTAACCCTGTTAACGAAACGTCTGCACGCATTGTTGCTGGTGGGGCAGTGATCATGGGTATTTCGTTCGTTCTTTCGGGGAACGGTTGGGTGTTGCTTCCACTGACATACGGATTCATTGCACGAGTGCTCGCCGGCCCCAAGCTCAGTCCACTTGGTCGTTTAGCCACACAAGTGCTCACGCCTCGTTTGTCATGTGAACACCGATTCGTACCTGGACCACCTAAGCGTTTTGCTCAGGGTGTTGGTGCAGCCTTTACTATCACTGCATCAGTGCTGTTTGTGCTTGGTGCGACAGGTGCGGCACAAGTAGTGATTGCACTGTTGGTCGTGGCAGCGTTTCTTGAAAGTGCGTTTGCAGTCTGTCTTGGCTGCATTGGCTTTGGGTTGCTGATGAAAATCGGTGTTATTCCTGAAGCAGTGTGCGAAGAGTGCAACAACTTCACTGCTCGTTCGTTGCAGACTTCTGCACAGTAGGAATTATTGGCGCGGGTGACCGCGTTGCAACAACTCCCTTCCACACGCCAGTACCATATGCGGCATTGTCGAGCATCTTGAGTAGCGAGAATCGAACAATGTCAAGATGAGGTCGTTGTTTCCACCATTCATACAGTGCGGGACCTAATGCTGCTGCAATAAAGATGATCCGTAGTCGTTGAGAAAATACGGCAGCGATCAATCCGATTGGCCACCACACTCGGCTGAGTGCGCGCGCAATGGAAAGCCCCGACGTAGCGGTTGCTGCAAACGAAAGCTGTGTGCCGAGATTGCCAAGTTGTGGAAACGCACGGAGTTTTCTGCGGGTTGACACCGCGGCCGCTATTGCCACGCAGAGCGCAACAAATGGCATTCCGAGAAGCGCGAACGACCATGTTGATGCTTGCCACCAATTGAGTCGGACTGGACCAAGTTTTTTCGAGTGTCGAAGGGCAAGTGGTGCAGCAGAAGCACCATAGGAAATTCGTTGTTGAACAAACTGCTGCACATTTTGTCGAGGTGAGTGTGTGCACACGGATTGAGGCTGATACCGAGCGCGCCATCCAGCAGCATGTAGACGCCACACGGCATCCACATCTTCGCCAGTGCGTAGCGATTCATCGAAACCATCAATTGATTGCAGTGCCGATGTGCGACACAACCATGCTGCTGATGGAACATAACTCACACGCGTACCAGGTGCGACACGCGCTTCATCTGAACCCATATCAAGAACGCTGGCAACTAGTTCGTATTCACTCAGTGCATCCGATGCAGCACGCGACTTAACGCGTGGGGCAATAAGTCCGACTTTTTCATCTGTGAAGTACGGAAGCAGATCCACAATGGTCGAGCGAGAGATGCTGACGTCGACGTCAAAAAAGGCAACAAATTCAGACGTGACGCGTGCCAAACCTGCATTACGTGCAGCGGCTGGGCCTCGATTGACACCGTTTCGGATGACGAGTGTTGAACCAAGTTCGGGTAGAGCATGTGGTGAATTGTCATCAATGACGATGACTGAATGGAACGGTTGACACTGAGCAACAAGCGAGCGCAATGCCTGAGATTCGTGCGCCGTGCGGATATATGCGGGGATCACCGCCGTTATGTGCTGTGCACCATGTACTTCTCGGTCTTTTGCAGATGGAACCGGATGAATTGCACCAGCATCCATTAGTCGGTTGGTCAGTGAGTCGTGTCCAGGGGGAAGTGGCAGACCATGCTCGATACATTCGGCGACAGTTTTTCCTGCTTGAGACAGCGAGAACAGCGTGAGTGGGGATCCAGCAAGGACAACGGTGCCATTTTCTGGTCTACGCCATGATGTGTCAGCGATGAATCGACGGTCACTGTTCATGATTCGTGCCAGCGAGAACATGATGCATCAATGAACTGTGCGAGATCGGTGAACAATTCATCGAGCACTAACTGGCCATGATGGGCTGTTGCGTTTCTAGCATCACCGAGAATTCCGTTTGGGCTAACTGCTCGTACTCCATCAGTCATTAACTCGTGCGCAAGCTCGGAGATGTGTGTGGTATTTCCAAGTTCGGCTAACGGCATACGCACTACATCTGGATTGATCGCCAGCATCATGGATGTTTCTGTGATGCCTGCATGAGCATCGCCGTTTTTAATCTGTGGCCACCAACTTGCAACCCGGCGTTGCTCAGCATGTAATCGAGTGGTCGCCTGTTGTACAGCCGAAAAATTGCCACCATGACCATTGACCAACACCACACCTGTTGCCCAATCACATGAGCGAACAAGTTCGACAACAACCGTGGCAAGTGCTTCGTTGCCAATAGACAATGTGCCAGGAAATCCTGCGTGCTCGCCACTAGCACTGATACCAATGGGTGGCGCAACAACAATGTTTTTGGTGGCGAGAGAAATCCGCTCGCACAGATAGGCGGCAATCTGTGTATCGGTATCTAACGGTAGGTGTGGCCCATGCTGCTCATACGAGCCAACAGGGACAAGAACGCAGGTCTTGTCAGAAACTTCTGTCCAAGTTGGTGCGTGGGTCATGCCTTATTGTGACTTGCGTTTTTTCAAAATGAAACGTGCAAGTTCAATCACTCCCGTCACGCTAATTGCGAGACCGAAAGCAAAAAGAAATGCGAGTGCGTGGTTGTCTTCAAAGGTTTTCCCGCCAATGAAACCAAGGAGCGATGCATATGTAGACCAAATTGCTGCGGCCGCGATTATCCATCCGGTAAACCACTTGCGTTCCTGTTGAGTGATACCGCATGACAGGGTGAGGATGGTGCGACCACCAGGAACGAATCGCGCCGTTATCAGGAGCAAGCCGCCGCGTTCGTGAATTTGATGAATCACACTTGCAAGTCGGCGTTTACCTTTTTCTGTTCGTTCATAGCGACGTGTGATGAAGTGGCTTGCACGTCGACCAAGAAAGTACGACATGTGGTCACCGACGAATGCTCCTCCAAATGCTGATCCCATCACGAGTGCGAGCGATAGGTCGCCAGTTCCGGCGCTGACACCTCCAATGATCACCAGAGTTTCGCTGGGAACAATTGGAAAGACAGAATCAAGCGTCGCAATCGAAAAGATGATGATGTAGAACCAATACGAATCAGAAAATTGTTTTAACTCGCTAAACAAATCGTTAATTAGCGAGAGTATGTTCATCAGTTGAGCAGATGTTTAAGCAGCAAGTTCTTCGTGTGAACGGATACGGCGAATATTTGGCAGGTGACGAATGATGATGAGTCCAACGAGGCCAAGCACAGCCAGTATCTGCCATGAGTCAGGTTGGCCAAATCCAACTGTGGCGACAACATAAACCGGAACAGCAATCGTGATAATCAGCGATGCGATTGCAGATTTTCCGGTGAGTTTGCGCAGAACAAACCATGAAAGACATAACACAAGACTCATTAGCGGGTATAAAACGAACATTGTCCCGCCACCAGTCGCAACACCTTTACCGCCATGAAATCCGCGTGTTACAGGAAATGTGTGGCCAATTACTGCTGCATATGCACAGGCGTAAGCAAGATAAGAGACGTTGAGATTGTCGCCGTATTGATGTGTTAGGTAATACGCGATTCTTACTGCTGCCGAACCCTTCAGCACATCTGCAACGAAGACGACAAGTCCGTATTTCCAGCCAAGCAAACGCACCACGTTTGATGTGCCAGGGTTGCGCGATCCTTCGGAAGTGACATCAACACCACCGCGCTTTGCGACAATGAGCGCACTGGGAAATGTGCCGAGAAAGTACGACACGATAAGTGCACCTGCGACATATAGCGGTTCAACTCCATTTAGTGAAAAATCCATTACGCGTGCCCCCCGGTAGCGATCGAAACTTTACGCGAATGATCCATGCTTGGCTTTGGAATGAGTGTCACGGTTGCACTCTTGAGGAGTGATTCACCCGCTCCAATGACACATTCGGGGTCGGGTCCATCAAGTGGCAATCCGGTAAAGAATTTGGCAGCCATGCAGCCACCTTGACACGAATCGTAATTTCCACATGATGTGCACGCGCCAGCCGATTCTGGTTCGCGAAGTGAAAGGAAGAGGTCGCTTTCGCGCCATACACGTGCGAAGCCGCCCTCATCAAGAACCGAACCGGCCTTGAACTGGTCGTGAATCACAAATGGGCAGGCATAGACATCGCCAATTGGGTCGATCAGACACACCACGCGTCCGGCGCCGCACAGGTTTAATCCTGGGAGCGATTCACCGAATGCATTGAGATGAAAGAACGAATCTCCGGTCAATACGTTGTCGCCATGCGCAATGAGCCAATCATAAATTTCGCGTTGCTGTGCTTGGGTGGGATGCAACTCATTCCATGTATCTGCACCACGACCTGCGGGACGTAGACGTGTGATTCGCAGTTGTGCACCGTAGCTATCTGCGAGTTTTTTGAAGTCGTCCAACTGGCTCACATTGTGTCGCGTCATGACCACTGAAATTTTGAATTGCCCAAAATTTGCATCGCGCAAAAAGTTCATTGCAGCAATTGACGTATCAAATGAACCTTCACCACGCACCGCGTCGTTAGTTGCGCGATCGGCACCATCCATACTGATCTGGATGTCGAGGTAGTTCATTGCTGCAAGACGACGAGCGTTGTCTGCGGTGATGTACGTGCCATTTGTCGAAAACTTGACACCAATATTGTTGTGTTCGGCGTGTTCGAGGATTTCGAAGAAGTCTTTGCGAATCATCGGTTCGCCACCACCGATGTTGATATAGAACACCTGCAAGTCACGAAGTTGATCGAGCACACTTTTCACTTGCGTAGTGTCGAGTTCGCGCGGATCGCGACGGCCGCTACTTGACAAACAGTGAATGCATTGCAAGTTGCATGCGTAGGTGAGTTCCCAAGTCAGACAGATTGGGGCATCAAGCCCGCCTTTGAGTTGCGTGGTGAGATTACTGACGGACACGAAGGATCTCCGATGTTTCGAGTGAACTAAGCGCGCTGATGAATGCATCCCAGCGTTCGGGGGCAACATGATGAGCGCGGAGGGTGTCGGCCACGGAGTCATATGACGCAACATCTTGAAGCACGGCGACAACGTCAGGGTGTTTCAAGAAAACGAGTTTGCGATTGCCGTAGTGATAGGCAAGGGCACCAAAAGGTTCGGGACGAATCGAAACTTGGGGATGCAACTCACACGCTGACTCCAAGGTGACCGACATAGTGAGGTAACTGCTGGTTAGTAGACGCCGCACATGCCGTCGATTGAAATTTCCTCAACCAGGAGTTCTTCAACGATGTGTGGGGTTTGTGGAGCCGAGGAATCGCTGTTGTGGCTTGCAGTTTGGGCCTGAGCGGAGTCAACGGGAAGAGGTGCTGTGGTGTCCATCACTCCCCACAGTACTCAGGCGGGGCGCTCGGGGTAGCGTCAGCGTGGGGTACTGGGCAACAATAGGTCTAGTTACTTGCTGGCGCAGGGTGCGCCACGCTTTCCGAATGAGGGGGTCAGGGTGAAGACGAAGGCAGCAGTGTTGTGGGAGTTGAATGCTCCATGGACAATTGAAGAAATCGAACTCGATGCGCCAGGTCCAAATGAAGTGTTAGTAAAAATGGCCGCATCAGGGATGTGCCATAGCGATGAGCATCTTGTTACCGGTGACTTGCCATTTGAATTGCCGATCATCGGTGGACATGAGGGCGCCGGTGTCGTACAGCAGGTGGGCTCCAACGTCAGTTGGCTTGCTCCTGGCGATCACGTGGTGTTTGGTTTCATTCCATCATGTGGACGCTGCGTAAGTTGCAGCACCGGTCACCAAAACTTGTGCGACCTTGGTGCATACATGGCAACAGGAAAACAAATCAGTGATCAGACGTCACGTCACCATGCTGGCGGCAAGGATGTGGGCATCATGTGCTTATTGGGCACGTTTGCCGAACACACCGTGGTTCATGAGTCCAGTTGCATCAAGATTGAAAAAGACGTTCCACTTGATCGCGCATGTCTACTCGGCTGCGGTGTGGTTACTGGTTGGGGCTCAAGTGTTTACGCTGCCGAAGTAACGCCTGGCGACACGGTTGTTGTTGTTGGAGTTGGTGGCATTGGTGCAAACGCTGTTCAGGGTGCACGCATTGCAGGTGCCAAGCGCATCATCGCCATTGATCCAGTCGAGTTCAAGCGTGAAAAAGCAATGGAGTTTGGTGCAACACATACAGCAAGTTCGATGGCAGAGGCTTTGCCCATGCTGCAGGAACTCACATGGGGAACCATGGCCAACAAGGTGATCATGACAATGGGCGTTGGCAACGGCGCAATCATTCACGAAGCCATGGCACTCACCGCAAAGCGTGGCCGTGTAGTAGTCACCAATATTCACCCAGCAACTGAGTTTGGCGCAGGTATGAGCTTGCTTGATTTGACGCTGATGGAAAAGCAGTTGGTCGGTTCATTGTTCGGTTCGGGTAACCCTCGCTCTGATATTCCAAAGTTGATGGGTCTCTATCGCGAAGGTCAGCTTGACCTCGATGGTCTTGTCACAAAGGAATACGCACTGAGTGACATCAATGAGGGATACCGAGCAATGCGTGACGGTGAAAACATCCGTGGCGTCATCAAGTTCGACTAGTTAGTTCACCAGAGATGGCATCGACGTCGGCAAGCGACGTACTCATTGCTTCAACCGCGTCTGTCGTCGGTCGTAAGCGTGAATTAGAACTTGTCGTTGCAGCGCTACACGGCGGTCGCCATGTGTTGCTCGAAGGCCCTCCCGGAACAGGAAAATCAACACTTTTGCGGTCAGTTGCAGAAGCAATGGGTGTGGGTTTTGCATTCGTTGAGGGCAACGCCGAATTAACACCTGCTCGTTTAGTAGGCCACTTTGACCCGGCTCGTGTGCTCACCGATGGCTACAGCGCCGATGTGTTCGTCGATGGCCCGTTGGTTACTGCACTGCGTGATGGGTCATTGCTGTATGTGGAAGAAATCAATCGCATTCCCGAAGAAACTCTCAATGTGATCATCACCGCCATGAGTGAACGGGAATTACATATCCCGCGCTTGGGAAAAATTTCAGCGGCAAAAGACTTTCGCATTTTGGCCGCAATGAATCCGTTTGATGCCATCGGCACGGCGCGAATTTCCGCCGCAGTGTACGACCGCGTCTGTCGCGTCACGATGGGTTACCAATCGGAAGAAGATGAAATTGCCATTTG
>JAURJB010000029.1 GCA_030832455.1 Acidimicrobiales bacterium | reverse complement strand
GGTATTGAAGTTGCTCGTACGCCAGAGCGCATGGAGGAATTCAACCGCCGCATGACGTCGGCAAAGGCATGGGGTATCGATTCCAAACTGCTCACCCCAGCAGAAATCAAAGAGCTCGTTCCGTTTATTAACGAAAAGATTTTGCTCGGCGGTTTCTACACACCAAGCGTGTCGGTTGTTGACTCACTACAAACCGGCACCTTGATGCGCGAAAGTGCATTGAAGGCCGGCCACTTGCAAGTGTTTGCCAACACCGAAGTACTTGACCTTGAAACCAAGAATGGCCAAATCTCTGCAGTTGTCACCAACAAGGGTCGCATCGAGGCCGAATACGTCGTCGTTGCTTGCGGTGTGTGGAGCCCACGCATTGCCAAGATGGCAGGCGCAAACATTCCGCTTACTCCTGCTGTTCACCAGATGGCAGATGTTGGACCAATCGACGTGTTGCAAAAGACCAATGCTGAGGTCGCATTCCCAATCGTTCGCGACATGGACACCTTCTGTTACGAGCGTCAGTCAACTGGCTCGATGGAAGTTGGCTCGTATGCACACCGCGCAATCTTCATGCACCCAGACGACATTCCATCAAATGAGGCATCGGCACTCTCGCCTACCGAATTGCCACTCACCATGGACGACTTTGATCCGCAGATGGAACAAGCAATCGATCTCATGGAAATGCTCGGCGATGCCGAAATTAAATATGCCATCAACGGCTTGCTTTCACTCACCCCGGACGCAATGCCAGTACTTGGTGAAACCGTTGAAGTGAAGAACTTGTGGTCGGCTGCTGCTGTGTGGATTAAGGAAGGTCCAGGCATCGCACAACTCGTTGCCGAGTGGATGACGTACGGCTACCCACACTTGTGCGACCCGCATTCTTCCGACATCAGCCGCTTCTACCCACACGAAAAAACTGAGCACCACATTTACGCACGTTGCGATGAGCACTTCAACAAGACGTACGGCATTGTGCACCCACGCGAACAATGGGCATCACAGCGCAACATGCGCCGTAGCCCGTTCTACCCACGTGAAGAAGCGCTCGGCGCAACATTCTTTGATGCTCGCGGATGGGAGCGTCCACAGTGGTTCGCATCAAATGCGAAGCTCGTTGAAAAGTTCCCCTCAGTGTGCGAACCACGTGAACATGAATGGGATGCACGCTGGTGGTCACCAATAACCAACGCAGAGCACATGCAAATGCGCGAATCAGTTGGCATGGTGGACCTCACCGCGTTTAACGAGTTCGACTTTGAAGGCCCGGGCGTTGTTAACTTCTTGCAATACGTATGCGTGAACAACGTAGATGTTGCTGTTGGCCGTTCGGTGTACACACCACTGCTCACCCCAGGTGGCGGATTCCGTGGCGACCTCACCATCATGCGACTAGGCCAAGAGCACTTCCGAGTGATCACCGGCGCTTTTGACGGTGGACGCGACAAGTACTGGTTCAAGAAGTACATGCCAACTGATGGCTCGGTGACGTTCACCGACATGAGCCAAGCACTGTGCACCATTGGTGTGTGGGGACCAAACGCCGAAAAGACCATGGCGAAAGCAACACAAACCATCGATGCCGATGGCAAGTTGATTCCTTTCGATGTGTCGCAGGCAAACTTCCCATACGGATCAGTGCGCGATGTATTGATCGATGGTGTTCCTGCAACCATGTTCCGCATTTCATATGTTGGAGAAAACGGCTGGGAGGTATACACGCGCATGGAGCACGGTCTACGCATGTGGGACACCATTGCAGAAGCTGGCAATGAGTTCGACATCATTCCTGTTGGAATGGGCGTGTACGCAGTAACCGGTCGCATCGAAAAGGGCTACCGCCTCATGGGTGCAGAACTTGAGAGCGAATACACGCCAGTTGAAGCAGGCTTGGCGCGTCCAAAGGTGAAGTCGGCAGACTTTATTGGTAAGGCCGAATATATGAAGGCACGTGAAGAGAAGCCAGCGGCAATTATGTGCACGCTTGAGATTCTTGATCACACCTCCAAGTCGGGCATGAAGCGTTACCCAACTGGTGGCAACGAACCAATCCTCACCAAGACCGGTGAGCGAATCGTTGACGCTAAGGGTCGCGTATCGCGTGTCACCACTGCAGGCATGGGACCGTCACTTGGCAAGTACCTCTTGCTCGCCTACCTCACACCAGAACATGCTGTTGAAGGAAATGAATTGCGCGTGATGTACATGAACGAGTTGTTCCCCGTTAAAGTCGCACGAGTTGGCAGCCAACCGCTGTTCGACCCAACCGACGTTCGCATGAAGGGCTAAGCAACCCATCATGAACATTCTCGTTTGCGTGAAACGTGTGCCAGCTCCTGGTGCACGTATCAACATCACTGAAGACGGCCAAGCAGTAGATACAGCATTTCTTGGTTTCACGGTGAGTCCGCACGAAGAGTGCGCCGTAGAACAAGCAGTGCAACTCGTAGAAAAGCACGGTGGCGAAGTCACCGTGCTTACTCTTGGCCCAGCAGAAGCCGAAGAACAGTTGCGCACTGCTGTCAGTGTTGGTGCAGCAAGAGCTGTGTTAGTTCCGATCACGGAATCGGATTGGGACCCACAGCGCACGGCACAAGCAATTGCATCAGTGATTACCGACTTGGAAAACGCAAATGGCAAGTTTGACTTGGTGCTGTTCGGAAACGAATCGGCAGACTCATGTGGATACCAAGTTGGTATTCGTGTTGCCCTCAAGCTTGGTCGCCCTATGGTGAATGGCGCTAAGGGACTCGACATTGAAGGCAGTGTCGCTAAGGTGCGCCGTGAAAGCGATGCAGGCCAAGAGATCTACATGTTGCCAATGCCATCTGCTGTTGGCGTAAAAGAAGGAATCAACCTTCCCCGCTACCCGACGATGAAGGGCCGCTTGGCATCGAAGAAAGTTGACGTCACTCGCACAGAATCAACCGGTTCAGTTGGTGGATTGAAGACGATTCAGTTGCAACGCCCACCAGAACGCGTGAGCAACACACAGATTTTGGGTACTGGTCCAGAAGCAGCATCTGCTGTCGTTGACTTGCTTGAAGAACTAGGAGTGTTCAAATGAGCGTGCTTGCAGTTATTGAACATGATCGCGGAACTATTGCAACAGCATCGCTTGGTGTACTCACCGCTGCTCGCACTCTTGCATCACAAATGGGCACCACGCTTGAAGCAGTTACAGTCGGCGCAAATGCTGATGCACTGTCATCAGTTGCAGCACAATACGGTGCAACTGTCGTGCACCAAGCCCACCACAGCGCGTTGACCGATTTTGGTCCAGAGGCATGGGGCGAAGCAGTTGCTCAAGTTGTAAAAAAGATTTCTCCGCAAGTGGTTATCGGCACAGGAACGGAACGTGGCCATGAAGTTGTTGCACAAGTTGCAGCGCGCCTCGATCTCCCTGCATCAATGAATTGCACCGAATTCGACTCTGCCTTTACTGGCGCGCAACCATTGAAGGTGGTTCGCGCACGGTGGGGTGGATCACTACTTGAACAAGCGCAAGTTGATGCACCAATCAAGCTTGTCACACTTGCCAACCACACGGTTGAAGCGGTTGAGTCTCCGGATACTGCAACGAACACTGTGCACGACGTTGAGCTGAATGATTCAGTCATGCACTCTTTTGTTCAAGACCGCGTTGAACGAGTAGCGGGCGTAACGCTTGCCACCGCCCCCGTAGTGGTCAGTGGTGGTCGAGGTGTTGGATCGGCTGAGGCGTTCGCCCCTCTCGAAGAACTTGCCGGACTACTTGGCGGCATCGTGGGTTGCTCGCGCGCAGTGACCAATAACGGATGGCGCAATCACACCGACCAAGTTGGTCAAACAGGTACTCGAATTGCTCCAGATATCTACATTGCCTGCGGTATTTCGGGAGCCATTCAACACTGGGTAGGTGCAATGGCATCCAAGAACATCCTTGCAATCAACACTGACAAGGAAGCCAACATCGTAACCAAGGCTGGCTATGCCGTCATTGGCGACCTGCACAAGATCGTCCCCGCAATCTCCGAGGAGATTCGCCGCCGCCGCGGTTAGATCTCTTTCAGGCATGCATAAAGGCCATACGCAATATGGCGGAAATCGAATGTTGGTTGTAGTGTTTTCTTCTTGTGTGGCCCGAACTTTCTGGCACGTAAATCAAATTGAGGGACATCGTGACTGAAGTCGAAACTGGTGGTCCGCGTCGACGCGGACGTGAACGTCAAGCCGCAGGTCCGCGCTCTCGACTTCCTGAACAAAAGGCATTTCGCCAGCCACGGATGAGATATGCCCCAACCAAAGTCATCAGCGATGACGAGGTTGAAGCAATCCATCATGCATCGCTTCGCGTGCTCTCCGATATTGGCATCGACTTTTTGCTTCCTGAAGCACGTGAACTGATCGCTAAATCTGGAGGAGCAAAAATATCTGAAGACCGAGTTCGCTTCGACCCGGAATTTGTTGTCGAGACCATCAAAACATGTCCAAGTGAATTCAAATTGCACTCACGCAATCCGAATCACACACTCAACATTGGTGGCAACTGGATGGCTTTTGGTTCCGTTGCAAGCCCACCGAACTTCATGGAACTCGACGGCACACGACACGCGGGTAACCGTCAGAACTTCCAGGACCTGCTCAAGCTGACGCAAAGTTTCAACATCATTCACTTCACCGCTGGCTACCCGGTTGAACCAGTCGACTTGCACTCCTCTATTCGTCACTTGGAATGCACCTACGACATGCTCACCTTGACCGACAAACCGATTCACTGCTACAGCCTTGGCCGTCAACGCAACCAAGACGTATTGGAAATGTCACGCATTGTGCGCGGTATTGACAACGCAACCCTCGACAGGGAACCATCGGTGTTCACCATCATCAACTCTTCGTCACCGTTGCGCCTCGACATTCCGATGCTGCAAGGCATCATGGAGTACTCGGCACGTAACCAGATCATCGTCATCACGCCGTTCACACTTGCAGGCGCGATGGCACCAATCACGCTTGCTGGAGCATTGTCGCTACAAAACGCAGAAGCATTAGCCGGAATGGTGTTCACACAACTCGTTCGTCCAGGTTCACCAGTGATGTACGGCGGATTCACATCAAACGTCGACATGCAATCGGGTGCACCTGCATTTGGTACTCCTGAGTACATGCGAACCGCAATGGCAGGAGGACAACTCGCACGTCGCTACAAAGTTCCGTTCCGCTCCAGCAACGTGTGTGCAGCAAATGCACTCGATGCACAGGCTGCATACGAAAGCGTGTTCTCTCTGTGGGGCGCTATTCAAGGTGGCGTGAACTTCTTGATGCACGGCGCTGGCTGGATGGAAGGTGGACTGCACGCTTCGCTTGAGAAGTTTGTGCTGGATGCCGACTTGCTCGCAATGGTTGCCGACTATTTGGAGCCGATCGTTGTTGATGAATCCACGCTGGCATTTGAAGCAATTCAAGAGGTTGGCCCTGCAGGTCACTTCTTTGGCACGCAGCACACACAGGACCGTTTCCGTGATGCGTTTTATAAGCCATTGATTTCGGATTGGCGCAACTACGAGTCGTGGGAAGAGGCCGGCAAGCCAACAGCTGACCAAAAAGCCAAGCAACTTGCGCAGGCTTACCTCGAAGAATTTGTTGCGCCAGAACTGGACACAGCGATTCAGCAAGAACTGTTGGAGTTTAAGCAACGTCGTGTCGCCGAGGGCGGCGTGGCAACCGATTTTTGATTAACAGATTTAGATTCAATACGGAAGGAAATCCATCATGAAATCATCAGCACGCGTAGTAGTTGTCGGTGGTGGCGTAGTTGGAGCATCGGTGCTCTATCACCTCACCAAAGCAGGATGGAGCGATGTTGTGCTCGTGGAGCGCAAAGAACTCACTGCAGGTTCCACTTGGCACGCAGCCGGTGGTATGCACACGTTGAACGGCGACCCAAACGTTGCACGATTGCAGCAGTACACCGTCAACTTGTACAAGGAGATTGAGGCCGAGTCTGGTCAGAACTGCGGCATTCACTTGCCAGGCGGTTTGCAACTTGCGGATACCTCAGAACGCCTTGACTGGTTGAAGATGGCGATGGCGCGCGGTCGCTACTTGGGCATGAAGATGGAAATGCTGTCCATGAAGGAAGCAAAAGAACTCAACCCACTACTTGAAGAGAAGTATTTCGTTGGTGCGTTGTACGACGAGGACGAAGGTTCGGTTGACCCATACGGCGTTACTCATGCGTATGCAATTTGTGCGCGTAACCGTGGTGCAGAGGTGTACACCAACACCATGGTGAACGACATCAAGCAACGCCAAGACGGCACATGGACCGTGTACACCGATAAGGGCGAGATCCACACCGAGCACGTGGTGAATGCGGGTGGTTTGTGGGCGCGCGAAGTTGGCCGCATGGTTGGACTTGAATTGCCCGTGCTGGCGATGGAACACCACTACCTCATGACCGAGCCAATGGATGAAGTTATTGAGTACAACACAACGCATGGCAAAGAATTGCCACACATGATCGACTTCGCAGGCGAAATCTATGCCCGCCAAGAAGGTCAAAGCATCTTGCTCGGAACGTATGAACAGGACAACCGTCCATGGGCTGCAAAAGACACACCATGGGACTTCGTGTTCCAGTTGTTGCCACACGACCTGGAGCGCATTGCTCCAGAACTCGAGCGTGGATTCGCTCACTTCCCTGCTGTTGGTCGTGCCGGAATCAAGAAGTTCGTCAATGGCCCATTCACCTTCAGCCCAGACGGCAACCCACTCGTTGGCCCAATCAAGGGCATGCCAGGAATGTGGTCGGCATGTGCAGTGATGGCCGGTTTGTCACAGGGCGGCGGCGTTGGCTTGTCACTTGCCAACTGGATGGTGCACGGCGACCCAGGTGCAGACATTTGGGGTATGGACGTTGCTCGTTACGGCGACTTCGCAACGCTTGCATACACCAACAGCAAGGTGCGCGAAAACTATTCACGTCGCTTCCGCATTACCTTCCCGAACGAAGAGCTTCCAGCAGCACGTCCGTTGCTCACCACGCCTATCTATGACCGCCTGATCGAACACAACGCAGTGATGGGCGCAGGCTTTGGCCTCGAGCACCCACTGTGGTTCCAGGACAAAGGCAAAGAGCCAAAGGAAGATGTCACCTTCTACCGCTCGAACGCATTCAACAACGTTGCAGAAGAATCAAAGGCTGTGCGCGAACGTGTTGGCTTCTCCGAGGCATCAAACTTTGCCAAATACAAAGTAAGTGGCGCAGGTTCGGCAGCATGGCTAACCAGCCTGTTCACCAACTCATTGCCAAAGATTGGACGCACCGTTCTTACCGCGATGCTCAATCCAGAGGGCAAGATCGTTGGCGAATTCTCCGTATCACGAATTGGCGAAGAAGAGTTCTTCTTGTTCGGCTCACAAGCCGCAGAAGTGCATCACCCACGTTGGTTCATTGCTCATCTGCCAAAGGACAGCGCAATCCGCTTCGAGAACTTGTCGCTGTCGATGGTCGGACTCACCGTTGCAGGCCCGCGTTCACGCGACCTGTTGCAGAAACTTACCGACACATCACTTGCCACCAAGGACTTCCCGTTCATGGCATTCCGCAAGGTAAACATCGGCATGGCGCCAATTTGGTTGTCACGCATGACCTACACGGGTGACTTGGGCTACGAAATGTGGATTGCGCCCGAATACCAGCGCTACTTGTTCGACCTGATCATGGAAGCAGGTAAAGAGTACGACATGCGATTGTTCGGATTCCGCGCACTGATCACCATGCGTCTTGAGAAGAACTTCGGCACGTGGTTTCGCGAGTACCGCCCGATTTATACGCCACTCGAAGCCGGCATGGAACGTGCAATGAAGTTCGATCACGAGTTCATTGGTCGTGCTGCAGTAGAAGCTGAAATGAAAAACGGTGGCCCAAAGCGCAAGCTCGTGATGTTCACAGTTGATGTCGACCCAGAGCGTCCAGCTGATGTCATCGGTGACGAACCGGTGTGGCACAACGGCAATGTTGTTGGCTGGATCACTTCTGGAGGTTACGCCCACTACTCGGGTGTATCTCTCGCACTTGGCTACATCCCAACTGAACTTGCCGCAGAAGGAACCACTGGTTTCGAAATTGAAATCATTGGCAAGCTTCGCCCAGCAACGTTGCAACTTGAGCCTGTCCTGGATCCAAGCGGCTCACGCATGCGCGCCTAGTTCGGGAACACACCATGCCCACGATTACTCGAATCGAGATCACGCACCACCAGTTGCCGCTTGATCCACCGTTTCCTGCTTCGTGGGACACTCGCCCACGCACCCTGTTCCCCGCAACCATTGTTCGTGTCTTTGATGACGCGGGCAATTGCGGTATTGGATCGGGCGACTCCATGTATGGCTTTTCTGACTACCAGCGTTACTTCATCGGCGAAGACCCTCTCAATATTGAGCGCCACGCTGCAGTGTTGTCCAACATTGAGTTTCATGCTGGACGCCCGTGGCCACTTGACGTGGCATTGTGGGACTTGATCGGCAAGATCAAAGGCGAACCGGTGTGGAAATTGATCGGTGGATTTAGCAACAAGATTCGGGCATACGCATCATCGGGTGTGCATCGCAGTATTCCCGACATGGTCAAGGTTGCTCGCCAAGCCCGCGAACTGGGCTTTCCTGCTTTGAAGATTCGCTTTGGTCGACCCAATCTTGAAGACGATCTTGCCGTGATCAAGGCAATCCGCGACGATATCGGCAACTCCATCGAGTTAATGGTTGATTGCAACCAGGGTTGGCGCATGCCATGGGATACGGCAACACCATGGAACATTGACCATGCCACCGCTGTTGCACTGGTGCTTGAGAGTTACGGCGTGTACTGGATGGAAGAACCACTACATCGTGGCAACTACGAAGGCATGGCCGAGCTGCGCAAGCGCGTGAAGATTCGTATCGCTGGAGGCGAACTGACCCGTGAGCCATACGAGTTCCGCGAGTTATTACAACGCGGTTGCTTTGACGTATTTCAACCCGATGCCGTGTGCACACAAGGCATCACCGGGCTTGCAAAGTTTGCACGAGAAGTTGCGGCTGCAGGAAAGATCTTCACACCACATACATGGGGTAATGGCATCGGCGTAATGGCCAACCTGCACCTCACTGCCGGCACTGTCGGAGCACCATTCATTGAGTTCCCATTCGATCCACCAGAGTGGTCAACAGCACGTCGTGACTACATCATGACTGAAACCATTGAAGCTGACGGCGAAGGTTGGATCCATTTGTCCGATCAACCCGGTCTCGGATTTACTGTGAATGACGATGTACTGCGCAAGACCGCCAGCGCGCAAGCAACGTTTAGTTAGTTACATCTCAATTCGGTGAGCGTGCGTGTACACGTTGGCTTTGCCGTCGCGAAGAAAACCAACCAGCGTGATCCCCAGCACGTCTGCGGTTTCAACGGCCAGGCTTGATGGCGCGCCAACTGCTGCAATAAAGGCAATTCGTGCCATCACTGCTTTTTGAATAATTTCAAAAGACAATCTGCCGCTACAGAACAAACCATATTGAGTGAGTGGAACAGATTTCGCCATCACGCTTGCGCCGATCACTTTGTCAACTGCGTTATGGCGACCAATATCTTCACGAACCATCGAGATGGTTCCAGTCGAATCAAACAATGCTGCGGCATGCAACCCGCCCGTTCGGTCAAATGTTGGCTGAGACTTGCGCACTGCATCAGCGATTTTCATCAGCGTTTCGGAGGTAATTACCGGCCCGCTCTCGCGGTCAACAGGAGTTGTTTCTTGCAGCAACTGATCAATCGACTCGGTGCCACAGATTCCACAACTTGACGAGGTGACCATCGCGCGGCGGGCAAGTGCCATGTCAAAGGCTCGTGAGAGCGCCACAGTCACAATGTTGTACTTTTGCTCTTCCCCTTCAACGAGCTCGCAGTACTTCACGGTGCGAACGTCATCTGGCTGCTTGACCATGCCTTCGGTGAATAAGAACCCCACTGCCAATTCAAAATCGTTCCCCGGGGTACGCATGGTGACTGAAATCTGCTGAGGCTCCTGGCCTGGACCTTCCGCACGAATCTCCATGGGCTCTTCAGTCACCACAAGATCAGGTTTTGAGCTTCCTCTGCCATCCTTGGTGACCGTGACTACTTTCCAGTCCGTGGCTTTTCGCCGTGCAGTCCCTGAAGCGTTACTCATACGTACAGGCTAGTTGTCATCCATAAATGCGCGCAGATTGGCACTGTTGTGCGGATGACGAAGGCGCGCGAGTGTCTTTTGCTCAATCTGGCGAACTCGCTCGCGCGTGACCTTCTGGATTTTTGCCACTTCTTCTAGCGTGTGCACTTGACCCACAAACTTACCAATACCAAATCGCATCGCCACGATTTCTTGATCGCGTGGAGGCAAATCTTTCAGTGTGCGTTCAACTGCTTCGCTGAGCAGTGCCTTCTCCGTAATTTCTTGCGGATCATTATCTTCGTTTTGGCTCGCAATGGTGTCCCCAACGGTTAAGTCATCAGTGTCGCTTCCCACCGGAGCATCGAGGCTCGTTGTAGTGAGAGCAATTTGCATCACCTCAAGCAACTTGTCCACGCTGAGCCCACAGCGAACAGCTACTTCTTCGGGCAACGGGTCGCGCTCTAACTCTGCTGCCAACTCTCGCTCGACACGATGCACGCGGTTAACAATCTCCATCATGTGACCAGGAATGCGGATGTTGCGTCCCTGATCGGCCATTGCGCGAGTCATCGCCTGTCGAATCCACCAGGTTGCATACGTGGAAAACTTGAAACCCTTTTCAAAGTCGTACTTATCGGCAGCATGCATGAGGCCGATGTTGCCCTCTTGAATCAGGTCGGCCAACTGCAGTTCTTTACGGTCGTATCGTCGTGCAATCGAGACCACGAGTCGAAGGTTGGCTCGCACCATGTGCTCTTTTGCCTTTTCACCTTCCTTAATTTCGCGTTGCAAAGCACGGCGCTCTCGCAGACCAAACGTTCCCTCGCCCGCGCTCAGCGCTGCTTGTGCCGCAATGCCGTCCTTGATCAACTTGCCAAGTCGACGCTCGTCCTCGGCGGTGAGCAAATCCACTTGACCAATCTCATTGAGATACATCCGGACTGCATCGGGTCCAGAATCGCTCGATGGAGAACTCCTCATTGTTGCTCACCCATGCGCATACGTAACCAACCTAGTAATTGCTCGGCAGCATCGTGAGATGTGGTCGAGTCTTCCAACTGTTCAAGGAGTAACCGTGCATCGCGGTCGATGCGAATTTGCTCTGGATCAACATGTTTGACGCGGTGCGCAAGTTCACGCCGCACTGCCGCAGAAATAAGATTAAACGCCTCAGCATCTGGTTGCGACTCTACGTCAGCAACCGCTGCTCGTTCCAGTGCCTCGCGTGCTTCAGGGTCGGCTGCGGATAATGCCGGATTGAGGTCTCCCTCTACGGCAGCCAATGCAAGAAAGGCCCGCCGATACACGTCATTTGCGAACAACGCCTCGGACATCCACGCCGCAATCGTGTCCCAATCTTGAATCATTAAGGCAAGTACGACGAACTCTGCGCTCTCCCGGCTTCCCCCTGATTGAGTTTGGGCAGCGACCCTTACTTCCGGCCTTCGCACTCCGCGTTCGGCAAGTCGAACCAAATCTGCAGCAGCAATACCCACATGGCTAGCGACTTCACCTGCATAGATCTTGCGCACGTTCATGTCAGGATGTTCGTTGATCACCGCCATTGCTTGCTCGGCAGTGCGTGACCTCGCTTCGGGCGTTGCAATTGAACCGGCACCGATGACACGTTGCAGTCGGAAACCTAAGAATGGTTGGGCACCCTTCACTGCTTCAGTAAGTGCAAGCGGATTACTCGATGCCAAATCACCTGGGTCTTTGCCATCGGGAAACTTGGCAACGCTGACTTGCACCTTGTACTTGCTTTCCCATGCATAAAAACGTTCAGCGGCACCCTGACCAGCGTTGTCTGCATCGAATGCCAATACAACTTTGTTTGCAAACCGTTTCAGTAATCGCACATGCTCTTCGGTTAATGCCGTACCACACGTTGCAACTGCCCGTGTGATTCCCGAACGATGAAAACCGATCACATCGGTGTACCCCTCACACACAATCACTTCATCGGCGGTGACAATGTCTTGCTTAGCCCAATTGAGCCCATACAAGGTTTTCGACTTTGCATAAATAGTTGTTTCAGATGAGTTTTTGTATTTCGCGGGATCGGTACTTCCTGGAAGCACGCGTCCACCAAATGCAACTGGTTCGCCCGCATCGGTAAAGATCGGAAACATCACGCGGGCACGAAATGAGTCCTGTGGTCGACCACGCTTATTTACAAAACCAAGACCAACTTCTTGAAGCAGATCAATCGGAACCCCGATCGCTTTGCTCAAAGCATCCCAATCATCTGGCGCCCAACCGATTTTGAATTGTCGAGCAACATCTCCCGATAATCCGCGGTCGCGCAGATAATCTCGCGCTGCCCTGGCATCTGGGCTATGCAGCAATTGATCGTGGTACCACTCCACCGCTTTGCTCATCACCTCAACAAGCTGCTTGCGTCGTTGACGATCTTTGCTTTGACCACCTGATGTGTAGGTCAGTTGCATTCCTACTTTGTTGGCGAGATGCTCGATTGAGCCGACAAAGTCGAGGTGCTCAATCTCTTGCACGAACTTGAACACATCACCAGCAGCGCCGCAGCCAAAACAGCGATACCGCTTTGTTTCTTCGCGAACATTGAACGAACCAGATTTCTCGGCGTGAAAAGGACAGAGCCCTACCCAGTTTCTGCCCACCCTGCGCAATGGCAGATACGACTGAACCACATCAACCAGCGACACCGTGTCACGGAGTCGCTCTATGTCATCGTCAGATATTGCCACTCTGAGGAGAATAGTGCTTGCGGTCGTGTAATACAGAAGCCACTATCGCCACTGTCATCACCGTCAGGATGAAACCAAGCGAAAATAGCGTTGGCATGTGGTACCAATGAGCAACCAGCATCTTTGCTCCCACATACATGAGCAATATCGAGATTGCTAGCTTCAGATAACGGAAGCGATCCTTAATGTCGGCGAACAAGAAATACAGCGCACGTAGTCCCATGATGGCAAATGCATTCGCACCAAACACGATGAATTGTTCGTGACTCACGGCCAGCACGGCAGGCACCGAGTCAACAGCAAAGATGAGGTCAGAAATTTCTACGACCACCAACACAGCCAAGAGCGGTGTTGCCATCCTCTTTCCGTTAACTCGCGTGACTAACTTTTGGCCATCCAACTCATCTGTTGTTGGCACAAAACGATGAAACAGCCTCATCGTGCGAGTATCCGATGGATTGGTGTCATCATCGCCACCGTGGCGTAACACTCCAAAACCGGTGTAGATCAAGAATGCACCAAAAGCAATCAATACGTAATCAAAGCGTTCAATGATGGCGACTCCGAGGAAGATGAAAATGAGACGCATCACCAGGGCACCAAAGATCCCCCAAAACAGCACGCGGTGCTGAAACTGACGCGGAACTTTGAAATGAGAAAAGATCATCGCCCAGACAAACACATTGTCGATACTTAAACTTTTTTCAATGAGATAGCCGCTGATGTATTCGATTCCAGCTTGATGCCCATCAGTTTGACCGCGGAACATCCACCACACCACGAGCATGAACGCAACTCCAAAACTGATCCAGACAATGGACTCAATCGCAGCTTCCTTCAGCTTGATGACGTGTGCGCGCCGATGGACTACCAAGATATCCACCAATAGCAAAGCGCTGAGGATGCCAATGAGTGCTGGCCATCCCCAACCCGGCACCACGACGTCGGCAAACTCATTTTGCGAATTAGCTATCATTCAAACAACGCTACGCCCGACGCATCAATATAAGCGCATGTTCACCACACACTGAAGTGACCACACCAATGCGTTCTTCAACTCGGACTTCTTGCCCAACGAGTGTTCCTTGTTCAACGGTTGCATAGCGGAGTTGACGTGGAGCAACTGCTGACCGTGAGTCCATTCGCTCCACCAACTCCTGGCCCGGATAACACCCTTTAGAAAAACTCACAGCAATATCGGTGAGTCCCGACTCTGCAGGAATCGACGATTCGGTGACATCAATATTCATTACGGGCCAACTGGAACATATCCGCGCCGTCTCATAATCATCTTGTGTTCCCTGAGGAATGCTTGTGTCGCTCAAATCGCCGCGAACATCCCATGCGCTGCCATCGCCCTTCCAAGCAGGTATTGCACCACCAACTGGCGTGATCGCATTGCGCACTGCAGTCCATGTTTCCTGGCCAAGTGACAACTCCGCCTTTACGCGAATCTTGAAACGATTGAGCCGAACCAACACCGCTTCACCCGTGCCGCTATCGCAATCAAGCAAGAACGTCTCGCTATCCAAACATGTAACGCGCAGAATTCCACAGATTTTCCCTGTTGGTTGCAACAACAATGACTGGCGAGTTTCACCTACTCGCATACTTGCAATGTCTTGGCTGAGTTGAGAATGCAAATACGTACGAGCGTCTGCACCGTGCACCGTTATCACGTCGCGTTGCAATGGAACCCAGAACGTAGTCATGGGGTTCAATCTATTGCTGGGCTTTACGTTGCGCGCTCATTCGACGAGCCGCTGGAACTGCGGCAAACAGTGCAGCAGCCTTGTTGAAGCATTCGAGGTCTTCTTCTTCGGGAATACTGTCGGCGACAATGCCCGCTCCAGCCTGCAGTGATGCGCCATGATCCCCAATAAACATGGTGCGAATAGCAATTGCCGTATCCAAGTTCCCACTGAAATCGACATATCCAACCACCCCTGCGTATGGCCCCCGCTTTACTGGTTCGAGCTCATCGATGATTTCCATCGCTCGCACCTTTGGCGCACCGCTCACGGTTCCGGCTGGCAGTGTCGCCCGCAATACATCGATTGGCCCAAGACCTTCTCGGATTTCTCCCGATACCTGCGATGTCATGTGCATGACATGGCTGTAGCGCTCGAGCGTCATCAGTTCGTCAACATTCATTGACCCAAACTTGGCCACTCGCCCAACATCGTTACGAGCCAGGTCCACCAACATCACGTGTTCGGCAACTTCTTTTGGATTTTCACGCAACTCGGCGGCAAGTTTGCGATCGTGTTCATCGGTTCGACCACGCTTGCGTGTTCCAGCAATTGGCCGACTGATTACCCGACCTCCCAACAACTGCACCATTGGTTCAGGAGAACTACCAACGATGGTCACATCATCATGTTTTAGGTAATACATGTATGGGCTTGGGTTAACTTGCCGCAATACGCGATACATATCGAATGGTTCGGCATCAAGTGCAATGTCGAAACGCTGAGATAACACCACCTGAAAGATGTCTCCTGCGCGCACATACTCTTTTGCTGCCTCTACCGAACGCTGATACGCCGAACCATTTGTCGGTGCAACGAATTGCTGCAACTTATCTTCTTCCGTTGGTGGCTCAACAGGAAGATACGACAGCGGTTTCGTGAGATCAGCAACTGCCTGATGAATCCGCACAATTGCCGCATCGTAAGCAGCGTCGATCTGTGCACTGCTCAACTGATACACAGGAACGCTTTCCAGCAGATACACGCGTTGCTTCCAATGGTCAAACGCGGCAAGCGACCCAATCATGCACATCACCGCATCGGGCAAGTTGCGGTCATCTCGTGGCGTGTTTGGCAGATGCTCCACCTCACGCACCACGTCATAGCCAAGGAATCCCATCAACCCACCTTGGAGCGGAGGAAGCTCAGGGAACATTGGTGACGTATAGACCGAAAGCAACGATTCCATCGCTGCCAACATTCCCTCTGAAGTGTTCAGAGTTGCAGGCAACTGCCCCTCAATAGTGGTGTTTCCATCGCGGAGCGTCAATGTTGCCAACGGATCACGTCCAACAAATGAATAACGGCTCCAACGTTCACCGTGATCCACTGACTCCAACAAAAATCCAGGTTTATCGCCAACAAGTTTCATATACGCAGCAACAGGAGTCTCGACATCGGCAAGCATTTCCGTCCACACCGGTAACACGGTGTGCGATGCGGCCAACTTATGAAACTCTTGGCGGGTGGGAGAAATATTCATCACACGCGTCCTTGTCGAGCCGCACGCTGCACCAAGCGAATTGAATTATTGAGGCCACGTTCGGCCTCGTAAATTGCAGTGAGCAAATCGTCGCCCGAATCTGCGTTATTTGGATCACGGACCGCCATTGCACGAGATTCGGCAAGCGATGCAATCCGATCGCGGCACTGCTCGAGCGTGCTCGATAGCGCCGCCAACTCTGCGCGTGTGCTTGCTGTGTTGGCAGAAATATCGCGAGGCACCGAGAAATACTAGACGGCACATTTTTAAAAACTGATCCGGAAAATGACAAGGGCCCCCGAAGGGGCCCGTATCACGCGATTTCAGGCGGCGGACCCGAAATCGCCTTCGCTCTAAACATATGTCTAGGCGGACCCATAATGTAGCGAAAACTAGCGTTTGCTGACAAATGGACAGATGTCATGTAGTTCACACAAATGACATGCTGGTTTTTTGGCATCGCATACACGGCGTCCGTGCAAAATCAGTCGCAAACTAAATCCGCCCCAGTCTTCGGGGGGAAACAGTTTGTTCAATTCGTATTCCACCTTGACGGGGTCTTCTTCTTTGGTCAGACCAAGTCGCCGTGACAGTCGTCCAACATGGGTATCAACCGCAAGGCCCGGCAGATCAAAGACCACGCTGCGCAACACATTGGCAGTCTTTCGCCCTACCCCCGGAAGCGTAACGAGGTCTTCCATTTCGTGAGGTACCACCCCATCAAAACGATTGACGACCGCAGAAGCCATGCCGATCAGATTTTTTGCCTTTGATTGATAGAAGCCAGTCGAGCGCACCAGTTCTTCCACCCGCGCTATGTCGGCCACTGCCAATTTCTCTGCAGTAGGAAACTCGGCAAACAATCCTGGCGTCACCATGTTTACCCGTGCATCGGTGCACTGCGCAGAAAGGATGGTTGCCGCAAGCAACTGAAACGGGTTTTCATGGGTGAGCTCGCAAATCGCGACCGGATACAACACCTTCAGGCGCTTCAAAATTTCTGCAGAACGATCAACAATTTTCTGAGTTGGCTTTGCCGACTTAATTGCCGACTTTTTTGCTGCTTTCTTGGCTGCCATGGCTCCGAACACTAGCGAGCTTCACCGCTATCCTGAGCGCTATGGCGCAACTCGACATCAAACGTCGTCTGCCCACCGACGGCCTCTCCGAAGTTGAAGAGCTGTTGTTCGCTGTCGAGCGCGCCGATGGACAGCGACCACTATCGGATCACCTGTGGATCGATCTTCGCCAAGGCGGCAGACCGGGGTACGTCGGACTGCTTGGCTGGCAGCCTGGGCACGACCATCTTGTTGCCTATTGCCAGGTATCGCGTGGAAATGATTCGTGGGCACTCGACTTAATCGTGCACCCGCACCATCGTTACGAGATGTCAAACATTGGTCCACAGTTGTTGAGTGAGGCCATCGGTGTCATTCGTGAAGCCGGAGGCGGGCACGTGCATTGGTGGGTATATGAGCCCACTGACATTCACGCAACACTTGCTGAGTCAGTTGGTCTTCATGCTGGTCGAACCATGCTGCAAATGCGCGTATCTCTGCCGATCACTGAGTCAACGTCAATTGAGACTTCGCCATTTCGTAGCGGTATCGACGACGAACCATGGCTAGCAGTGAACAATGCAGCGTTTGCCGACCACCTCGAACAGGGTGGATGGACAACCGAAACCCTGGAGTCACGAAAACAAGAACCTTGGTTCAACCCAAACGGTTTCTTATTGCATCGAGTTGGCAATGAGTTGGCCGGCTTCTGCTGGACAAAAGTTCACGTAGATACCACACCGGTGCTCGGCGAGATCTATGTCATTGCAGTTCACCCGAAGCATGCAGGCAAGGGACTCGGTCGTGCCCTTACCGCTGCCGGTCTCACCCATCTCGGCCGCAACGGCGTAACTACAGGAATGCTCTATGTGGATGCAGACAATGCGCGCGCTGTTGGCCTGTACCGATCAATGGGGTTCACCGTT